>SHNG01000147.1 GCA_004295005.1 Gammaproteobacteria bacterium | reverse complement strand
GGCGGAAGGTGGATTGGCCTCCTGAAAATTCGGCCGTGCCCTGGCTGCGCAGGTAGATGCCGTCAAGCACCTGCGAGCCTACGCGCTGGTCGCCACGCAGCGCCAAGTGCCGGTTGCGCAAACCATGATCCTTGTCCTCGAAAGAAAACCCGTTTTCATTCTGGCTGGGAAAGCCATCGCGATCGCGGGCGCCGAGCTGGATGCTGAAACCGCCAGTCTCGCCGCGCTGGCCAAAGCCTGCATCGGCCTTGGCGTCGCCGTAGCTGCCATAGCCGAGCGAGGCGCGCGCTGCGTCCAATCGGCGCGTGAAAATCTGCACAACACCACCAATGGCATCCGAGCCCCAGTAGCTGGCGCGCGGGCCACGCACGATCTCAATGCGCTCAATGGAATCAAGCGGCAGGGTTTCCCAGGTGAAAACGCCGGTGCCCAGCGCCGAGGCGCGCACGCCATCGATCAGCACCAGCACATGGTTGTTGTTGCTGCCGCGCAGGAAAATGGAGGTTTGCCCACCCGGGCCGCCGGTGCGCGCAATGTCGAAGCCAGCCTCAAGCCTGAGCAGGTCGCTGATGTCGCGGGTCGCGCTGTTCTCGATATCGGCGCGGCTGATCACGCTGACATCGGCCAGGGTGGCATCCAGCCCTTGCTCGAATCGCGAGGCGGTAACCATCACCTCGGGTTGCAGGATTGGCTCATCGGCCAGCACGGAACCGCCGATGGCGGCAGACAGGAAAAACAGGGAAAGACGCAACATGTAGGATTCTCCGAACGCACACCCGCGAAAACCCAGGCGATTGCACGGAACAACAAGCGTGGTGGACATTCGGCCACTCATGCCCGTTCGTTGCCCGCCGCAACGCCTGGAACCTGTGACGCCTTGCGACGTCAGCCAGTGGCCGGTCTCCGGGCTTGCAAGCGATGCGGGGCATCGACCTGATCGCCTTCCCGTGCAGTGCACAGTGGCGTGTTGACCAGGCTTGGCTTGCTTACCGTTGCGGGGGCAGCGCCGGAATTGTTGAAGCGTGCGATCAAGGACGATCGCAGGAGCAACGCACCGGCTTCCCGTTTCACCCGATCCCGTAGGATCAGGCACCACTGGTGGCGCGCAGTCTAGCGCATTGGTCGCCATTATTAGGAGCCCCTTCAGGGGCGAAGGCGTTTCTATTCCCGGTCGCTGCGGGTTTCAACGCTCACCAGCTCGCCTGCCTCATCAACGCGCACCCGCACCTCGATCGGTCGACAGCAGACCGCGCAATCTTCGACATAAGCCTGTGAGCCGGCCGAGCAATCGACCGAGCTCTCAAAGGCTTCGCCGCAATACGGACAGTGCAGGGTGACGGCATCAAGCATGGGATGTGCCGGAGTCGGGCAGAAACAGCCCGATCACATCATTGAGAAAACGCTGGCCGGTTTCGGTGGTACGCAGTCGCTTGTCGTTTTCCTCGATCCAGCCGCGCGCGCGCGCCTGTTCCAGTGCAGCCCCGAAGCTGGACGCCTGGAGCCCGGTGCGTTCGCACAGCTCGCCGATCGGCACACCCTCGATCAGGCGCAGTGCATTCATCATGTACTCGAAGGCCAGATCGCATTCCGCCACCTGCGCATCACTCGCGATTGCGCGCGGCGAGCCGGCGTTGTCCAGGAAGGAACGTGGCGTGCGCTGCTTGGCGCGGCGCCGGATCGTGGCGCTGCCTGCGTCCGTCATTTTGCCGTGTGCGCCGGCGCCAATGCCGAGGTAGTCGCCGAAATGCCAGTAATTGAGGTTGTGCCGGGAGCGCCAACCCGATCGTGCGTAGGCGGAGATCTCGTACTGCGCATAACTCGCCTGCGCCAATAGCTGCTGGCAATGCTCCTGCATGTCCCAGGCCGCATCACTGTCGGGAAGTTGCGGGGGCCGCGCGGCAAATTCCGTATTCGGCTCGATGGTGAGCTGGTAGTGCGAGATGTGGGTGGGTGACAGCGCGATGGCCTGCTCGATATCGCGCTGCGCGCCCGCCAGGTCCTGGCCGGGCAGCGCATACATGAGGTCAATGTTGAAATTGTCGAACCCCGCCGCGCGCGCCTCGTCCACGGCATGTACCGCTTCTGCGGCGCTATGGATGCGCCCGAGCTTGCGCAGCATGGCATCGTCAAAACTCTGCACACCGAAACTCAAGCGGTTGACGCCGGCTGCGCGATAGCCGTCCATGCGTCCGTGTTCGACGGTGCCTGGATTGGTCTCCAGGGTGATTTCGTTCGCGTTTGCGAACGGCAGCCGCGCCTGTACGCCTTGCAGAATGCGCCCGATGGCATCCGGAGAAAACAGGCTGGGCGTGCCGCCGCCGAAAAAGATGCTGCCGAGCGTGCGGTCGCCGATGGCGCCGCCGAAATCCGCGAGGTCCTGGTCCAGATCAGCAAGCAAGGCGGTGACATAGGCATCCTGCGGGATGGTCCCGCCCGCGGCATGCGAGTTGAAGTCGCAGTACGGGCACTTCTTCACGCACCACGGAATGTGGATGTACAACGACAGGGGCGGGGCGATCAGCATGCGCGCATTCTAGCGTTCGCCGCACACGTCCCGTTGGCAAATCGCAAACCAAGCCATTTGCAAGATCTGAGATACGGGCAATGCACGCTGCGGGGAGCAGGACATCCACGCGTGCCTGCCGCGAGCCATGCGAGGGGAAATGATGAAAGTGGTCTACAGCGATGCCGTGGTGGCCGATGCGCAATCGTTTTCGCCCAGTGCGCGCAAGCCGCGCGAGGTGGTGAATTCGTGGCTGTGGCGTTTCCCGGTGATTGAGATCGTCGGCCCGGAGGCGGTCAGTGTCGAGCAGTTCTGCCTGGCGCATGCGCCGCACTACGTACGCGGCGTGTTGTCGCTCAAGCGCGCCAATGGCTTCGGCAACCACCTGCCGGAAGTGGTGGCCAGCCTGCCCTGGACCAACGGTGCGATGCTCAAGGCGGCACGCGTCGCCCTGGTCGAAGGCTGCGCCGTGGCGCCGGTTGCCGGGTTCCATCACGCCTGCCACGAGCAAGGTGGCGGCTACTGCACCTTCAACGGCTTGATGATCGCTGCGCTGGTGCTGCACGGCGAGGGTGCGGTCCAGCGTGTTGGCATTCTTGATTTCGACCAGCACTATGGCAATGGCACGTCCGACATCATCCGCGAGCTTGGCTTGGACTGGGTCGAGCACTATTCGGCAGGCGCGTGGTGGGATCAGGTGGATCAGGCCGAATCGTTCCTCGAAAAGATTCCCGAAATCATGCGGCGTTTTGCCGGTTGCGACCTGCTGTTGTACCAGGCCGGAGCCGACCCGCACGTCAACGATCCGCTGGGTGGCTGGCTTACCACCGAACAACTGCGCGAGCGCGACCGGCGCGTGTTCACCACCTGTCGGGACATGCGCCTGCCGATCGCCTGGAATCTGGCCGGTGGCTACCAGACCAACCTGCGCAAGGTGCTCGATATCCACGACAACACGATGCTCGAATGCCTTGCTGTGTTTGCGGCAGGCGAAGACGCGGCCGCCGTTGATTGATCAGGGTGATCGCGCGATCAGCTCGCGCAAATGGGCCAGTGCCTGCCCGCGATGGCTGATCCGGTTCTTGGTTTCCGGATTCAGTTCTGCCGCGCTGCACTGTTGCGCCGGGTCGAAGAAAACCGGGTCATAACCGAAACCTGCACTGCCGCGGGGTGCATGAAGAATCCGACCATGCCAGCGACCTTCGGCAACCAGCGGCGCCGGATCATCGGCATGGCGCAACAGCACCACGACACAAATGAAATGCGCGCCGCGTGCGGACTCGGGAATGCCCTGCAGCGCTTCGAGCAGCTTGGCGATATTGGCTTCGCTGTTGCCATGCTCGCCGGCATAGCGCGCCGATAGCAGACCGGGTGCGCCGCCCAATGCGTCCACGCACAAGCCGGAATCATCGCCAATGGCCGGCAATCCGGTCTGGCGGGCCGCGTGTCGCGCCTTGAGGATGGCGTTCTCGACAAAGGTGGCGCCGGTTTCCTCGGCGTCACTGACGCGCAGATCACCCTGCGCGACCAGTTCGATGTTGGGATCGGCAAGGATCTGGCGCATTTCGGCCAGCTTGCCGCGATTGCCACTGGCCAGCACGAGCCTCATGCGCAGGGCGGGCCGATCAAGTCCCAGCGATTGCCGTAGAGGTCTTCGAACACCACGACGGTTCCATAGGGTTCTTGCCTCGGTTCGCTGTCGAAGCGTGCACGCGCTGCGAACAGGCGGGCATGGTCGCGGGCAAAGTCGTCGGTGAGCAGGAAAAACCCGACGCGGCCGCCGTGCTGGTTGCCCACGGCGGCAAGTTGCCGCTCATTCGCGGCCTTGGCCAAAAGCAGGTTGAACGCGGCATCCGGCGTCGGCGCCATTCGCACCCAGCGCTTGCCGGCACCGAGGTCGCTGTCTTCGAGCAACACAAAGCCCAGCGCCTGACCAAACCACGCGATGGCCTCGTCGTAGTCGCGTACCAGCAGCGCGACTTGCGCGATGCGGTGATTCATGTGCCGGTCAGCGCTTCTCGTTGCCGGGCGCACAATTCGGTGATGCCTTTGCCGGCCAGGACCAGCAGCGCATCCAGTTCCTCGCGGCGAAACGCATGCCCTTCGGCTGTGCCCTGGATCTCGATGAAGCCGCCACCATCGTTCATCACCACGTTCATGTCGGTATCGCAGTTGGAGTCTTCGGCGTAGTCGAGATCAAGCACCGGCACGCCATTGCAGATGCCGACCGAGACCGCAGCCACTGCGCCGACAATCGGATCACGCTTGATGGCGCCGGATTTGCGAAGCGAGCTGATGGCGTCGACCAGGGCCACATAGGCACCGGTGATCGCAGCGGTGCGCGTTCCCCCGTCTGCCTGGAGCACGTCGCAATCGAGGGTGATGGTGCGTTCGCCGAGGGCTGCGCGGTCGACACACGCGCGCAGGCTGCGACCGATCAGGCGCTGGATTTCCAGGGTGCGGCCGCCCTGGCCGCCTCGCGCCGCCTCTCGCTGGGTGCGTTCATGGGTGGCCCGCGGCAACATGCCGTATTCGGCGGTCAGCCAGCCCTCACTCTTGCCGCGCAGGAAACCGGGCACTTTGTCCTCGACGCTGGCCGTGCACAGCACACGGGTGTCACCGAAGCTGATCAGCACCGAGCCTTCGGCATGGCGGGTGAAATTTCGCTGGATGGACACTGCACGCAGCTGGTCGGGTGCGCGGCCGCTGGGTCTCGGGTTGGGCATGACGGATGTTCGGACAATGGGGCTGCGCAGTGTAACCGCAAGCAAATGCAAGAGACGCGCGGCTGACCTGGCACACCAACCCGCCAGTGCGGCGCGCCAGTGCGAGCACCGGCCAGGATGCGGCTGCCGTCCTATTGCCTGGCGTTGCGGGTTACCATTGGCAGCCTTGTTCCTGTTGGGCAGGCAGCATGATCCGCAGCATGACCGCATTCGCCAGTGCAGAATGCGAAACGGCATTCGGCAACCTGAGCATCGAGTTGCGTTCGGTCAATCACCGCTATCTTGAGATCAGCCCGCGCCTGCCGGACGACCTGCGCAGTTTTGAAACGCCCCTGCGCGAGTCCCTCGCCGCCCGCCTGACGCGCGGCAAGGTGGATGCCACCGTGCGTCTGAAAGCCACGGCGGCGCGTGCAAGTGCGCTGGATGTGGATGAAGACCTGCTGCATCGACTGGCAGGCCGGGCACAGGAGCTGGCTTCCCGCTTTCCGGCTGTTGGCGTGGATTTCACCAGCTTGCTCAACTGGCCCGGCGTGCTGCGCGAGGAAGCGGCCGATCCGCAAGGTTTGCATGCCGCGGCTGCCGCACTGCTCGATAACGCCTTGCGCGAATTGATTGCGACGCGCGAGCGCGAAGGTGAGCGCCTGGCGGTATTCCTGCGCGAGCGTCTGGACGGCATCGTTGCCATCATCAGCAGCGTGCGCGAACACCTGCCCGATGTGCGTGTCGCCGCTCGAGCGCGCCTCGACCAGCGCCTGGCCGAGATCAAGCAGCCGGCGGATCCGGGACGCATCGAGCAGGAGATCGTGCTCCAACTCCAGCGCATGGATGTGGACGAGGAGCTGGATCGATTGGCCTCGCATGTGGCCGAAGCGCGACGCATCCTCGGAACCTCGGAGGCGGTCGGCCGCCGCCTGGATTTCCTAATGCAGGAATTCAATCGCGAGGCCAACACCCTGGGCTCCAAGGCGGCCGATCCGCGCACCAGCAAGGCAGCGGTGGAGCTGAAGGTGCTGATCGAGCAAATGCGCGAGCAAGTACAGAACCTGGAGTGAACGTGTCCGGCACCCTGTTCATCATTGCGGCCCCTTCGGGCGCCGGGAAGACCAGCCTGGTACGGGCGCTGCTGGAACGCGAGCCCGACATCACCCTTTCGGTCTCCTACACATCGCGGCTGCCGCGCAGCAACGAGGTCGATGGCCAGCATTACCACTTTGTCTCGCGCGAAGTGTTCGAGCACATGGCAAAGACCGGCGCATTCTTCGAATACGCGAATGTGCATGGTGACTACAAGGGCACCGCGCGCGCCGCGGTGGAACCGTTGCTCGCGGCGGGCCGCGACGTGCTGCTGGAAATCGACTGGCAGGGTGCGCGCCAGGTGCGCGAGCTGTGGCCGCAATCGCTGAGCATCTTCATCCTGCCGCCCTCGCGCGCGGAGCTGGAGCGCCGCCTGCGCAACCGTGCGTCTGACAGCAGCGAGCAGATTGCACGGCGGATTGCCGATTCGCGAACCGAAATCGCGCATGCAAGCGAGTTCGACTACATCGTGATCAACGATGATTTCGCGCTTGCGGTGACCGATTTGCGTGCCATATTCCAGGCGCGCCGCCTGCGTTGCGACGTGCAGCAGCTGCGTCATGCGGCACTGATGGATGATCTTCTGAAGCCCGCCTGAGCGGCGCACGGCGTTGCTGGTTAAACCTGCCCGGCATCGGCTAAGGTACGCCGTTTCCAAGACTCGTCGCAGCATCCCTATCTGCAGTGAACCAGCGCGTGAATGACCCGATTCGACCCA
>SHNG01000140.1 GCA_004295005.1 Gammaproteobacteria bacterium | reverse complement strand
CATGGTGGAAGCCGGCACCATCGAAGCCATGCAACACGAAGCCGTGGTCGACATTCGCGCTGCCCGCGGTCCGATCCGGCTGCGCCTGCGCACCCTGCCCGGCCGGCGCAGCGCGCAATTGGCCTGAACACGCCTGATCGGGCTGAGGCCCAACCTGCAAACAGCGCGCTACCAATCTGCGATGCCGCGTTTGGTCTGGGTCGGGTTTCAACCCGACGCGATTGGCCTTGCCGTGGCACCTCGTCGGGCTAAAGCCCGACCTACAACCGATTTGCGATACCGCGTTTGGTCTGGGTCGGGTTTCAGCAGGCTGTTAACCCGGATATTTCAAGAGGGGGCGCGGATGATCGCGGAGGATCTTGTGGCAAGCGCAAGGCGCGCGGAGCCGCAATGGTGGTTCCATTGGGGCGACAAGCAACGTGGCGATTGCCGCAAAAGACCCGCGAGGGCCGGCAGGCATCTGCTCCTTGCAATTCCTGCACTCCCACCGTCCTTGGCGGTCGCGCCAGCGCAAAATGGCCGCGTACGGCGCGTCATCGAGTCGAGTCCTGTCAAAACGCCGGTGTTGTCAGGGTTGATAACGCCATTTTGCGCGACCTCATGAAATGTCCGGGTTAAACTGCCGGATTGTTCCCGCAGCGCCTGGCGCAATCCATTGGCATGAACGACTCGACGACACCCACCAACTTCATCCGCCAGATCGTGATTGCGGACCAGGCCAACGGCAAGCACGCAGGCGATGTGCGCACGCGCTTTCCGCCCGAACCCAATGGCTACCTGCATCTGGGCCATGCCAAAAGCATTTGCCTCAACTTCGGTGTGGCTCGGGACTTCGCCGGCACCTGCAACCTGCGCTTTGATGACACCAACCCGACCCGCGAAGATCCGGAGTTCGTCGAAGCCATCCGCAATGATGTTCTTTGGCTGGGATTCACCTGGCACGAGCAGCGCCATGCATCGGATTATTTCGAAGTGCTGTACCGCGCGGCTCTCAAGCTGATTGCCGACGGCAAGGCCTTCGTCTGCGATCTCAGCGCCGATGAGGTGCGCGACTACCGCGGCACCCTGACCGAGCCGGGCCGCAATTCACCCTGGCGTGAACGCAGCGTGGAAGAAAACCTCGACCTGTTCCAGCGCATGCGCAACGGCGAGTTTGCCGACGGCTCGCGTACCCTGCGCGCGAAAATCGACATGTCCGCGGGCAACATCAACCTGCGCGATCCGGCCTTGTACCGCATCCGCAAGGCCACCCATCAGAACACGGGCGATGCCTGGCCGATTTATCCGATGTACGACTACGCACACGCCTTGTCGGATGCAATCGAGGGCATCACCCATTCGCTGTGCACGCTGGAGTTCGAGGATCACCGCCCGCTGTATGACTGGTGCGTGGAGAACGTGGATCTGCCAGCCAATCCGCAACTGGGCGAATCCCTGATTGCAGCCGGCATGCACTACGCACCCGGCCGCCCGCGACAGATCGAGTTTGCGCGCGGCAACCTCGACTTCACCGTGATGAGCAAGCGCAAGTTGATGGCACTGGTCACCGACGGCCTGGTCGATGGCTGGGACGACCCGCGCATGCCGACCCTGAGCGGTGTGCGCCGTCGTGGATTCCCGCCTGCCGCCATTCGCACGTTCTGGGAGCGCGCCGGCGTCAGCAAGCAGAACTCGGTGATCGAGTACAGCGTGCTGGAGAACTGCGTGCGCGATGAACTGGACGCCAGCGCGCCGCGACGCATGGCCGTACTTGATCCCCTGCGACTGGTGCTGACCAACCTTGCCACCGATCATTCCGCCTTGCTGGATTTCCCCAATCATCCCAAGAACGAGGGTTTTGGCCGCCGCCAGGTCAGGTTTTCGCCGGAGCTGTGGATTGAACGCGAGGATTTCATGGAGACGCCGGTCAAGGGCTTCTACCGCCTCGTTCCTGGCGGCGAAGTGCGCCTGCGCGGCGCCGGCATCATCCGCTGCGACGAAGTCATCAAGGATGAATCCGATCGGGTGATCGAACTGCGCTGCACGCTCGACGAGACATCCACGCCCGGCGGCCCGGGTGCCGATCGCAAGGTCAAGGGCACCATCCATTGGGTCGATGCGCGCAGCGCGCTGGCGGCCGAAGTGCGCCTGTTCGACCGCCTGTTCAACGTGGCCGACCCCGACGATGACAGCGACGGCAAGGGTTATCACGATCATCTCAATGCGGATTCGCGGCGCATCGTGAAGGGCTGGCTCGAAGCCGGGCTGGCGGGGGCCGCAGCGGAATCCTCCTGGCAATTTGAGCGCCTCGGCTACTTTGTCGCCGATCGCGTTGACCACCAGCCAACAAAGCCGGTGTTCAATCGCGTGGTGACCCTGCGCGACACCTGGAACAAGGCAGGCGCAAAGCCGTGAGCACATTGCGCGTTGAATTGAGCCTGCCCGAGTGGATTGAACACGAGGTGGATTTCGCGCGCAGCTTCGGCAGTCCCGAATCGCGCATGCAACTGGCCATCGAGCTGGCCCGCAGCAACATCAGGCATGACAGCGGTGGTCCGTTCGGTGCGGCGATCTTTCGCGCCGACGGCGGACTGGTTGCGGTGGGTGTCAACCGCGTCGTTCCACAAAACTGCTCCGCAGCGCATGCTGAAGTCATGGCCTTCATGCAGGCACAGGCACGCCTTGGCAGCTTCCGTCTCAACCAGGACGGCCAGCGCTATATCCTCGCCACCAGCTCGCAGCCTTGTGCCATGTGCTATGGCGCGAGTTTCTGGGCCGGCATTGATGCACTGGAGATCGGCGCCCGCTCCGAAGACGTGATGGAACTGAGTGAATTCGATGAAGGGCCGCTGCCGGCCGACTGGATCGGAGAAATGGAGCGGCGCGGCATCGCGGTGACCCGCGATCTGCTGCGCGAGCAGGCGCGCGATGTGTTCCATCTCTATCGTGCGCATGCCGGCGTCGCCTACTGAAATCGCGTGACCACGCCTGCATGAGTCCGACCAGCACCAGCCTGCTTGCCTATTGCAGGCCAGGCTTTGAAAGCGAGTGCGCGCAGGAACTTGCATCCGCGGGGGAACACCTGGGCGCAATCGGCTTTGCCCGTACCACGCGCGGCAGCGGTTACGTTGAATACGTGTTGCCGGATTCGTCGTCGCAGCGGGCATTTTCTTCCGGGGCCCAGCTCGCCAAGCTGACTTTTGCGCGCCAGTTGCTGCGCGTCATCGAGCGCATAGACGGCCTGCCCGCGCAGGACCGGTTGGGCCTGCTGATGCCCGTGGTGAGAGCCGCCCGGCACCGTTCTTGCGACGCCTGGATCGAGTTCCCGGACAACGACGCCGCACGTGAGCTGGCCGGCCTGTGTCGCGCCCTCAACAACGCGCTGGTTGCCGCGATGAAACGCGAGTCGCTGATCGATGCGGCATCGCAATGGCGCCTGCATGTCTGCCTGGTCGATGCGCAAACCGCTTTTGTTTGCGAAGCGAATATTGCCCACGCCTCGGCGTGGCCGGGCGGCATTCCGCGCCTGCGCTTTCCCGCCGCGGCCCCCAGCCGCTCCACCCTCAAACTCGAGGAAGCCTTCCTCACCCTGCTGGATGACGACGAGCGATCCCGCTGGTTGCAAGCCGGCATGAGCGGGGTTGACCTCGGTGCCGCACCCGGCGGCTGGACCTGGCAACTGGTGCGCAGGGAAATCCGGGTGACCGCCGTGGACAACGGTCCGATGGACGCACGCCTGCTGGAATCGGGACTGGTCACCCATTTGCGCGAAGACGGCTTCCGCTATCGCCCTCTCCAACCCGTCGACTGGCTGGTCTGCGACATGGTCGAGCAACCGCGTCGGGTCGCGGCACGCATGGCCGAGTGGCTGGTCAACGCATGGTGTCGTTACACCGTATTCAATCTGAAATTGCCGATGAAACAGCGCTACCAGGAAGTGCAGTTGTGCCGCGACATTCTTGCGCAGGCTGCTGCCGACACGGGCAAACGAGTCGATTGGCGCGCCCGCCAGCTTTATCATGACCGCGAGGAAATCACGGTGTTTGCGCGATTGGCCTGAACGACCACCCGGCCAGCATCATGGCCACGGTCATCCGTTTTTCAAATTTCATCGCTATGATGGCGATTCGAGTGTTCGATCAACTGGGGAACAACATGATTCGATCCGCTGTGGGTGTGGTACTGGCAGCGCTGTTGGGTGCGGTTTGCACCAACACGCAAGCGCAGGTGGTCATCAGCCAGGTGTATGGCGGTGGTGGCAATTCAAATGCCACCTACACCAACGATTACGTCGAGTTGTTCAATCGGGGAACAACCCCGCAAAGCCTGTCCAACTGGTCGATCCAGTACACCAGCGCAACCGGAACTGGTTCCTTCAGCTCCAACGTTGCAACTTTGTCTGGCAGCATCCCGGCAGGCGGCTATTTTCTGATCGGGCTCAGTTCGGGCGGTGCCAACGGTGCGCCACTGCCGGCGACGGATGCAACTGGCGCCATCAATATGTCCGGCTCCTCTGGCAAGGTCATTCTCGCCAATGTTGCAACGGGTATCGCATGCAATGGCAGCAGTACGCCATGCGATGCAGGTCAATTGGCGCAAATCGTCGATTTGGTCGGATTCGGCAGCGCGAATTTTTTCGAGGGAACGGGAGCCGCTCCCGGACTAAGCAGCACTCTTGCAGCAACCCGCAAAGCCGGCGGCTGCACGGATTCAGGCAACAACGCGAATGATTTTGAGGCACTTACCCCTGCTGCTCGGAATTCCCAAACACCCGCTGCACCCTGTGGCGGTGGCGGAACGCCAATCATCAGCATGGCCAATATCGCATTGCCGGAGGGCAATACCGGCCTGACACCGTTTGTTTTCACCGTGCAGTTGAGTCAGCCGGCTGGCGCAGGCGGTGTCAGCTTCAGCTACACCACCCAGGACGGCACCGCCATTGCCGGCGTCGACTACAACACTGCCAGCGGCAACGGCTCGATCGCGCAGGGATCCAGTTCGACCACGATCAGCGTGGACGTGATTGCCAACACTGTCACCGAACCGGACAGCCAGTTCTCCATGCAATTGAGTGCGGTCAGCGGGGCAACGCCACTTACCTTGAGTGCCACGGCAACCATCGAAGATGACGATATCGGAACCTTCGCCATCCACGACATCCAGGGCCCGGGCGCCGCTTCTCCGTTGGCGGGGCAGACCGTCAACACCAATGGCAACATCGTCACCGCAGTGGACACCAATGCGTTCTTCATCCAGGCCAAGGATGCCAGCGCCGATGCCGATCCGATGACCTCCGAAGGCATCTACGTTTACACCGGCTCCGCCCCGACCGTGGTCGCAGGTGATGAAATCAACCTGACTGCCGAGGTCTCCGAGTTCTTCGGCTTGACCGAATTGAGCAACATCAGCAGCCTCACCACTGTCAGCACCGGCAATACCTTGCCGACGGCAGTGGTGTTCGATGCCAGCCGTCCCTCGCAGGATGTCAACGCACTGAGCTGCGGCAGCACCAACTTTGAATGTTACGAAGGCATGCTGGTGCAAATCGGCAACGGCATCGTGGCGCGCGCCAACACCAGCTTTGGCACCGACCCCTATGCGCAGATCTTCGCCTCCGCCTCCGGCGAGCGCTCGCTGCGCACACCCGGCGTGCTGTATCCGCTGGTCCCGGGAGTGGACAACCCGGCAGCAGGAACCTTTGGCGGCAATCCGCACATCTTTGAAATCGACGCCGATGCGCTCGGCGTGGTGCCACCGAACACGGCGTTTACCGGTGGCAGCCGTTTCAGCGCAACCGGCGTTGTCACCTACACCTTTGGCGACTACGAAGTGTGGCCAACGGCGTTCAATGTGACCGAACCCAACCCGATGCCGCGCGCCGTGCGCGCCGGTCAGGGCGGCAACGAACTGCGCATTGGCAGCTTCAACATGCTGCGCCTGTGCGACACCGCTGCCAACACCACCTTCACCTGCGGCAACGGTGGCGAACCGAACCAGGCCGAGCTGGATCTGAAGCTTGCCCGCTTGTCCGACTACGTGGGCAACGTGCTTGAACTGCCGGATCTGCTGGCCGTGGTCGAAGTCGAAAACATCACCGTGCTCACCCAGCTCGCGGCAAAGATCCAGACCGACTTCGGCATCGTGTACACGCCGTACCTGGAAGAAGGCAATGACGGCGGCGGCATCGACGTCGGCTATCTGGTGCAGAGCGCGCGCATCAGCAATGTCGTCATCACCCAACTCGATGCCACCGAAACATGGCTCGACCCGGATGATGGCCAGCTCGACACCCTGCATGACCGTCCGTCGCTGAAACTGGAAGGCACCTTCGCCGGCCAGAACTTCGCCACCATCGTCGTGCACCCGAAGTCGCGCAGTTGCGTGGATGCGCCCGGCGGTGCGAATTGCACCCAGGCCGATGTCGATCGCAACCGCCTCAAGCGCTTCACCCAGGCACGTTCCATCGCCCTGCGCGTGCAACAAGAGCAGATCGCACAACCGAACAGGCCGTTGCTGGTGATCGGTGATTTCAACGACTACCAGTTCAGCGATGGCTTCGTGAACATCACGGGCCTCATCGCCGGCACTTACGACGATGCAGCCAACGTGATCGACCTGGGCACGCCCAATATCGTCACCCCGGCGCTGTGGAACGCGGTCACTTCACTGCCGGCCAACGAGCAGTATTCGTTCCTGTTCACCCAGCAGTTCGGCGCCGTTCTCGGCTACATCGCGCCGCCCAGCGGATTCGACACCGGGCGTGACGTGCCGATCATGCAGGTGCTCGATCATGCCCTGTTGAATGGACCCGCGCGCGCGATGTTTACCGGATTCCAGTATGGCCGCGGTGACCTCGATGCGGCCGATGAAGATGAGGAGAACAGCACTGGTGCCGTCGGCGTCTCCGACCACGATGGATTCGTCGTGCGCCTGGTAACCGATCGAATCTTTGCCGACGGCTTCGGCGGCGACCAGTAAAACGGCAACGCGACCCTTCCGCTTCAAGGAAGGGTCGCTTTTCCTGGTGCAGGCAACCAGCCGAGCAAGCTCGACTACACGACCGCAACGC
>SHNG01000063.1 GCA_004295005.1 Gammaproteobacteria bacterium | reverse complement strand
TGAGACAAGCAGGCCTTCGGCATCGCTGCCGGAGTCAAACACCCAAACTGCACCGGCATTGTCCACGCCATCGACCGTCGCAAACGGTGCGCCAATGGCCAGGCTGTCCCCCGTACAGTCGAGACCATTGCATTCGTAGCCGAGGCGACCAACGGCCAGGGTAAATCCGAACCTTCCCGCGTCCGAAACAGCAGGTAGCGAAGGAGGCTGGATGAGCTGATTGCCGGCGGCATCGAGTCCGCTATCGCTTCCGTAGATCACATGCACGGCACCCTGGTCGCCATTGCTGCCGTAGGCACCGATGGCGAGATCGTCATGGTTGGTTTCGAGGAAACCGCGGTCACCGAATTCGCCAGCGGCAAGGCTGCCACCAAAGCTGTCTGCGACTGCGCAATCACCTGCGATGCCCTGGGTGCCCGGACGCCAGACCTTGGAGCCTGTCGTGGTCAGTCCGGTGCTGGTGGTGGTTCCGTTCAACACCACAACGGCACCTCCTCGGTCCGTGCCGTTGGGACAGGTGCCATTGAGAATGCCGATGGCCAGGTCATCGTCATTGTCGGCATCGAAATCGCCTGCCGCCAATGCCCAGCCGTAGTAGTCGTTCTCCCGTGGCGAGAAGGTCAAGCCATCGCTGTTGCGGTCGAAGATTTCCGCGCCGTAGTTGCCATTGACGCCAAGGATGCCGCCATAAACCACCATCACCGCACCCGCATTGTCGAAGCCACCCACGACCTGTCCGCGGATGCCGATGGCAAGGTCGTCGAAGCCATCATCATCGAAATCGCCCGAGGCAAGGCTGTTGCCAAGGTTGGCCTGGGCCTGCACTGCGCCCGGATAAGCACCGCCGGCCTGGATGGTGGATTGCACCTCCCACACGCCATCGGCGGGACGTCGATTCATCACATACACGGTGCCTGCGCCAGGGTCACCATTCACTTCACTGTACGGATATGCGACGGCAATTTCATCGAGATCATCGCCGTCGAAATCGCCGGCAGCCATGACATAGCCATGGTTGGGCATGCTCACCGTTGTTGGCAAGAAATAGAAAAGATGGTCGGAGCCAACCTCGAAATCCACGCCGAGCAACGCACGCAGGCGGTCGCCACCGTTCTCCGACACGATCAGGTCATCGATGCCATCGTTGTCGAAGTCCCCGGCGGTGACACCGCGTCCGAACTGTCCGTTTGCGGGACTGGCGTAGGGATTCTTGAGCAGGATATTGTCGGTGGGACCGAGCTGTTCGCGCGCCTGCGCCAGTGGAAGAGCAATCACGAAACTGGCGAGCAGGGTCGATGCGAGGCGCAGCGATGTCGAAAGCGGATGCCGTTTGATACGGAACATGATGTTCTCCATGGAGCGCAAAAGGCGCGTTACTGGACTTCACGCAATGCGGTGGTATCAGGGGACAGGCGGGCAGGGCAGTCGCAATGGGCGCGCCGGATTGGGGTGTTGCTCCGATGCGCCCACGCGCTCCCCGAACGGTTGCCCCCAGGGAATCAGGGGCTGGCGGGAAAACTCACCAGGTTGTCGCCAGCCTTGTCCCAGGCCTCGCCGTCTTTCGTGAGCAGGATGGGGCCGCGCACGCTCCAGCCGATGCCGTCACGCGCGTCGATCAGCAGCACCGCAGCGTCCTCGAATTGGTAACCGCCGCTCACTTTCACGTCTCGCAACATGCGCAAGGCCTGCACGCGAAGCTTGGCCTGCCGGTCGGCGAGGGCAATGGGTTTGTCATCCCAACCCTTGTCGCGATAGATCATTCTCGCCATCTGGCTGCCCGAGTTCATGGCAGCATCCGGATCCCTGGCATCCACGGCCGCCGACATCTTGCGGGTTTGTTCGACGAATGCCTTGCCCGCTTCACCGCCATCGGCCGGAAGCTTGGTGGCCACCGTTTCCCAATCCGTGCGCAGTTCGCCCTTGCTGTCGCGGATGCCCTTGGAAAAAAATTCCTTGAGCAGCGATTCACTGCTGGTGGCTTTCAGCCTGGCGATTTCCGTAGGCGGATAGGCAATGCTGACCAGCTTGTAGGCATTGCCAACCTTGGCGTAGGGCATTTCCATCTTGCCCGAGCTGGAGCCGTCCTTCGCCTTCATTTCGATCTTGATGGTGCCCTCGACCTTGGGCGCCTCGGCATTCATCTGCGCAGCCTGCTCCTTCAGGCGAGTGATCAGCTCCGCATCGGCAGCCGCCGTGCTGGTGCTGCACACGGATTCGCTGGCACATTCGCGAACCGCATCGAAATAGAAGAAATGCAGTTGCGCGGGAGCCAGTTCGATATCGGCCAGCTTGCGTGCGGCATCGAAATCGCCCTTGCTGAACGCGGTTTGCACGGCCTTGGCCAGGGCTTCGGGTGAGGATTGCGCCTGGCTGCATGCAGAGCTTGCCAGCAGGGCCAGCAAGGCCAATCCGAGCGTTGTGTGTTTCATGGGTGATGGCTCCGTGAAATGAAAGCCAGCCGCCACCATGGCGGCTGTCATTCACCAACACGGACAAACCCGCGCGCAGGGGCCAAATGCAGATTAAGAAGTCAGACTCGCCTGTATCAGGACAGGCCGGGTGCGGCGTCATGGCACCATTGGGTTGCACGCACTCACGATGACCGTGAATGCGTGCGCCCCATGGAGTTTCGTACCGCGCAAAGCCGATCAGGAGCGCACGGTTCAACGATCTTCAGTCGAAGCCCGAGGCAAAAATCAGATCAGCGATCACCAGAACGGTCTGCGGTGTGGGTTCCCCATAAAACGAGCCATCACCAACCTGACCCTGTGAGTTGTATCCCCAACATTTGGCTCCACCGCTACTGCTCAGTGCGCAGGTATGGGATCCACTTGCACTGATCGCCAGTGCTCCACTGGCAAGGCCCGTGACATCGACCGGAGTCAATCGGCGTGTGGTGCTGTTGTCCCCGAGCTGCCCGCCATCGTTGGCCCCCCAACATTTGACTCCACCCGCACTGGTCAAGGCGCAGGTGTGCGAACCGCCCGAACTGATTGCCTGTACATCGCTGGTGAGGCCCATGACATCGACCGGAACCAAACGGTCCGTGTCGCTCCCGTCGCCAAGCTGTCCGGCACCGTTGCTTCCCCAGCATCTGACTCCGCCGAAGTCAGTCAGCGCACACGTGACGTTTCCGCCAGCGCTGATCGCCTGCACGCCGCTGGTGAGCCCGATGACATCAACCGGTGTCAGGCTATCCGTGGTGCTGTTGTCGCCGAGCTGTCCGATGAAATTGCTTCCCCAGCATTTGACTCCGCCGATGCTGGTCAAGGCACAGGTGTGGCTACTGCCAGCACTGATCGCCTGCACACTGCTCGCAAGCCCGGTGACATCGACCGGTGTCAGACTACCCGTGGTGCTGTTGTCGCCAAGCTGTCCGGAACCATTACCTCCCCAGCATTTGACACCGCCGCCGATGGTCAGTGCGCACGCGTGGAAGCCCCCCACGCTGATTGTCTGAATGCCGCTGGCGAGCCCGGTGACATCAACCGGTGTCAGACTATCCGTGGTGCTGTTGTCGCCAAGCTGACCGTAGTCGTTGTCTCCCCAACACTTGACCCCACCGCCACTGGTTAGGCCACAGGTGTGATACAGGCTCGCGCGAATTGCCTGAACGCCGCTCGCCAGGCCCGTGACATCGACTGGCGTTGGACGAATCGAGGTGCTGTTGTCACCAAGCTGGCCATTGGCGTTGAGCCCCCAGCATTTGGCAACACCGCCAAGGGCCAAGGCACAAGCGTAGTTATCGCCTGTGCTGATCGCCTGCACCTCGTTCGTGAGGCCCGTGACATCAACCGGAGTCAAGCGATACATGGGGTTGTTGTTGCCGACCTGGCCGTAGTGATTGTCTCCCCAGCACTTGAGTTCACCGCCGTTTTCCAAGGCGCAGGTGTGTTCGTAACCTGCACTGATGGCCTGCACCCCGCTTGCGAGGCCGCTGACATCGACCGGTGTCAGACTACCCGTGGTGCTGTTGTCGCCAAGCTGTCCGGAGGCGTTGCTCCCCCAGCATTTGACTCCGCCGCCAACCGTCGACGCACAAGTGTGACCACCACCCGCACTGATGGCTTGCATGCCGCTGGTGAGGCCAGTGACATCGACCGGCGTCAGGTGACTCGTGTTGCTGCCTTCGCCGAGTTGGCCGAAGGAATTGTCCCCCCAGCACTTGGCCCCGCCACTAACCAGGGCGCAAGTGTGTTGATCGCCTGCACTGATCGCCTGCACTCCGCTTGCGAGACCCGAAACGTCGACCGGCACCAGACGATCCGTCGTGCTATTGTCGCCGACCTGACCGGAGCCGTTATCACCCCAACACTTGAGTCCACCCCCGCTGACCAGGGCGCAGGTGTGTGAACCGCCCGCACTGATTGCCTGCGCGCCGCTGCTGAGGCCTATGACATCGACCGGTGTCAGACTGCCTGAAGTGCTGTTGGTACCAAGCTGACCATTATGGTTGCCCCCCCAACATTTGACTCCACCGCCGCTGGTCAGGGCGCAGGTGTGAATATCCCCCGCGCTGATCGCCAGCACGCCACTGGTGAGACCAATGACATCGACGGGCGTTGCTTGGGGCCAGAGGCCGCTGTCGCCGAGCTGACCGGACATGCCGTTTCCCCAACACTTGACCCCGCCACTGCTGGTCAGGGCACAGGTATGGGATAGGCCTGCGCTGATCGCCTGCACGCCGCTGGAAAGACCGATGACATCAACCGGCGTCAGTCGATCCGTGAAGCTGTTGTCGCCGAGCTGACCATAGTCATTGTTGCCCCAACATTTGACCCCGCCGGTGCTGGTCAGCGCACAGCTGTGGATGCCCCCTGTCGTAACCTGCACGACATCCGCAAGGGGCACCAATTGGGCTTGCACCAGTCCGGCAGAACCGGCTAGCAACGCGTATGCAATCCATCGTGCAATTCGTGGCATGGCCATTCTTCCCTGTTTCGTGAAACGTGCATTGTAACAAATACTACGCACGACCAATTCAACGGTTCATGAGCAGTAGCGCGTCTCTGCCAGAATTGATCCACGTCAGACGGGGCGAATCGCGGCGAGC
This sequence comes from Gammaproteobacteria bacterium, assembly GCA_004295005.1. GTDB lineage: Bacteria > Pseudomonadota > Gammaproteobacteria > Xanthomonadales > Rhodanobacteraceae > Dokdonella. The sequence goes on along the minus strand of SHNG01000063.1, from coordinate 2,031 downwards.
GGAGCGCTGGACACCCTCACCTTCTATCGGTCAAGCCTGGCATGTTCCACCCTGTGATTTGGTTCGCTTGGGAACAGAAGCCTGGATGAGAGTGTGGGCCTCTACCTCGCTCGGGGTTCGCGGGGCTCACCACGAACAGAAACTGCTTGCTCAGCGTTGCCCTGGCGGAATGACATGCGCAGGGCGGGTCAGCTTCAGGCACGCCCAAGAATCGATGCTGCCCAGCAAACGTGAACATTGCCGTAAGCTTCCCACTTGCCGCAATCGGCGGCACGACTCGGGGAAGGACATGGCGCGTACCCATCTGGTGAGCCTGCTGCGTCGCTCGGCAGCCATTGCGCGGGTGGCGCAATCCACCGGCGAACCGCTGGCGGAAGCGGTGATGCGGGACAGGGAACTTCGCCTGGGTTCCTCGCGTCGACTGTTTCTCCAGCAATCGGCAACGGCGGCTTCAGCCTTGCTGCTGGGCGCGTGCGCGCGAGTGCCCATGCAAGCCGACAAGGGCGGTGGGGATGTCGTCGTCGTGGGCGCCGGCATTGCCGGATTGACGTGTGCGTGGTGCTTGCGGCAAGCCGGCATCGGCGTGCGCCTGTACGAAGCCCAGCAGCGCATTGGCGGGCGCATGCTCAGCCTGCGCCATCATTTTGCCGATGACCAGGTGTGCGAGTTGGGCGGCGAGTTGATCGATACCGGCCATGCACGCATCCGTGCACTGGCGGCGGAACTGGGCATTGAGCTGGATGACCTGGCGCAAGATCCGACCCACGCCTTCGGTGATGTCTGGTTCTGCGAAGGCCGCCGCCACGATGAAGCGGAAATCCTGCGTGCCTTTGCGCCGCTGGCCCAAGCCATCGCGCGCGATGCGGATACCTTGCCCGAGGATCAGATCACCCATGCCGCACCCGGCGGCTGCGAGGCGCTGGATCGCGAGTCGATCAGCCAATGGCTGGATCGCCAGGGCGCTTCCGGTTGGCTGCGCAAGTTGATCGAGGTGGCCTACACCACCGAGATGGGCCTGGAGTGCGATGAGCAGTCCGCGCTCAATCTGCTCACCTTCATCGATCCCGGCACCGAGGCCTTTCGCATTTTTGGCGAAAGTGACGAACGCTTCCACGTGCGCGGCGGCAACGATCGGATCGTCACGGCGCTGGGTGACAAGCTCGGCGATGCCATTGAAACCGGTGCGGTGCTGGAATCGATCGCGCAGTCAGCCAATGGCAGCTATCGACTCGGTTTCAGGCGCGATGCGGCGGCTTTCGAGGTGAAGGCGAGCCGCGTGGTGCTGGCCCTGCCATTCACCACCCTGCGCCGGGTGCGCATGGATGTGGAAATGCCGGCGGTCAAACGCCGCGCCATCAACGAATTGGGCTACGGCACCAATGCCAAACTGATGATTGGCTTCAACGAACGCATCTGGCGCACACGCCACGCCAGTTCAGCCAGCAGCTTCAGCGACCTGCCGCTGCAAACGACTTGGGAAACCAGCCGCATGCAGGCAGGTTCAGCCGGCATCCTGACCAATTTCGTCGGCGGCAAGCATGGCGTCGAGATAGGCGAAGGCAGCGCGAAGATGCAGGCCGACAAGGCGGCGCGCGAACTCGATGCCATTTTCCCCGGGCTGTCTGCGGCACGGGAAGGCATGCAGCAGGCACGCATGCACTGGCCGACGCATCCGTGGACGCTGGGCAGCTATGCCTGCTATCGCCCCGGTCAGTGGACGAGCTTGCGTGGAGCACCGGGTGAGGCCGTGGGCAATCTGCATTTTGCCGGTGAGCACTGCGCCCTGGACAACCAGGGATTCATGGAAGGCGGCGTCGAATCCGGTGAATGGGTAGCCGAAGCCATTGTCGGCAAGCACGCGGCGGTCTCTGCCACACGCCAAAGGTAGGCGAATTCGCGCGCGTCTGACTTCATGCTGCGCTGCGGCGTGGCATATGTCAGAAAATCATTAGGATTGTGTAATTGCGAGATCGACTCGTGGGGAGGGAGAACCCGCCGTGGCAGAAATGCCCGGCGGGGTTTTTTATGACC
>SHNG01000176.1 GCA_004295005.1 Gammaproteobacteria bacterium | reverse complement strand
GGCACGGCGGGCGCGCGCATGGAGATGCCGGGTTGCTCGCTGTGCATGGGCAATCAGGCGCAGGTTCGCGAAGGCGCAACGGTGTTTTCAACCAGCACGCGCAATTTCCCGAATCGCCTGGGCAGGAATTCGAATGTCTACCTCGGTTCCGCGGAGCTTGCCGCGATCTGTTCACGACTCGGGCGCATTCCGACGCGCGAGGAGTATCTGGCGGACATCGGCGTCATCAATGCCAATGGCGAGCGCATCTACCGTTACATGAATTTCGATCAGATCGGCGAGTTCCAGCAGATTGCTGAGGGCGTCACGCTTTGACCATATGAACCGCGATGCTGGCGCCATGCTGTGGCAAGGTGTGGAATCCGGGCCGCTTGCGGATTCCGTAACCGGCACGGTCTCGGCAGTGCACCCCGCAAAGCGTGGAACACGGTTGGGATCTTCACCTCATGTGGTCTCGAAACAACGCTCCCAGTAACAGCGAATGACACAGAAACCCAACAAGGCGCCTGCCAAGGACCTGCCGGTGAGCCAAGGCTACGCTCACCGGCTGTTGCGCGTTGTCAGTCTGCAGGAGCTTGGGGAATTGGCGTCGGACGAGGCGCGTGCACGCTTTGGTCTGGAAGCCGTCAGCCTGCATTGGCACACGGCACGCACCAGCGTGGATGCGGATCAATCCGACAGGGGTTGTTCACCTGCCAATGCCCGCGATGACACGGTGTTCGAGAAGGTTTCCCTGTTCGCCCGTGCCAATGGAGCGCATGCCGAATTGTGCTGGCAAGAAGGAAGCAGGCCGGCGGACCCGCAAGGCGGAGACTGGAAGCAATTTCTCGACGAAACCGCCTGTGTTGCGCAACGGCTCATCGAGCAGGCATCGCTGACCGCCTCGGTGCACCGGCTTGAGCGGGCCGAACATGTGCAACGCGCGCTGTTCGCCATTGCCAACATGGCCAGTTCCGACCTCGAGATGCCCGCGATGTTGCGCGGCATCCATGAAATCGTCGGTTGGCTGATGTACGCCGAGAATTTCTTCATCGTGCTGTACGAGCCATCCCGCGACAGTTTGCAATTTCTGTACTTTGCAGACACGGTCGACAAGGATGTGTTCAATCCGAATGACGAGATTTCCGCCAGTGAGCTGCCCAACAGCCTGACCCTGGCCATGATCCGCAGCGGAGAGTCCCAGATGGGTCCCTCGGAACTCATTCGCGAGCGTCTTGGCATCCAGCGGGATGAAAAATTTGGTCCCGACAGCCTGGACTGGCTGGGTGTGCCGATGTCCGGATCGGCTGGAACGCGCGGGGCCATCGTGGTGCAGAGCTACATCGAGGATGCGCGCTACACCGAAGAGGATCGTTCGATCCTGATTTACGTTGCCCAGCACATTCTGACCGCGCTCGAACGCAAGCAGGCGAAGACCGCGCTGGAAACACGCGTCGCCGAGCGCACCCGGGAATTGGCCAGCGCCAATGCCGAGTTGCAGCAAGAGGTTGCCGAGCGACAGCGTGGCGAACGCCTGCAACGCGCATTGTTCGGCATCGTCGAGTGCGCGGCGTCGGCTGAATCCATGGGCGAGTTTTATGCCAGCGTGCATCAGATCGTTGGTGAGCTCCTCAATGCCCGCAACTTCTATATCGCCCTGGTTACCGATGACGGCAACGAAATCGAGTTCCCCTACTCGGTGGACGAGATCAACCCGGTTCGACCGCGGCGTCCGCTGGCCAACGGCATGACCGAGTACGTGCTCGCGTCCGGCAAGGCCCTGCTTGCCGACCGGAACATGATCGACCATTTGATTGGCGAGGGCAGCGTGGCCCGGTTTGGCACGCGCGCCTGCTATTGGCTCGGTGTTCCCCTGATCTGCGCGGAGAAGACGGTCGGCGTGGTGGCCGTGCAAAGCTACTCGTTTGATGCACCCTTCAGCGCACGCGATCAGGAGCTGCTGAATTTCGTGGCCTACCACATCGCCAACGGCCTTGAGCGCAAGCGTGCCGCCGATGCCTTGCTGAGGAGCAATGCCGAGCTGGAGGCGCGCGTCGATGAGCGCACGCGAGAGTTGGCGCACTCCAACCGCGATCTGGTGACCCAGATCCTCGAGCGCGAACGCATCGAAGCCCGGCTGACCCACGAGGCATTTCACGATGGACTGACCGGCTTGCCGAACCGCGCACTCCTGCTGCAGCGGCTTGCTACGGCCATAGAAAACTACCGTGCGGACAAGGCGAACACGTACGCCATCCTGTTTCTCGACCTGGATCGATTCAAGGTCGTCAACGACAGCGTCGGCCACCTGGTCGGCGACGCCATGCTGAAGCAGGCTGCCTTGCGCCTGGCTGGTGCCTGCGCACCCTTCATGGTTGCCCGCCTCGGGGGTGACGAATTCGCGGTGCTGGTGGACAGCGCACCGCAACCGGATTTGGCGATTGCCGTGGCCAAGCGCGTGCTTGAGGCACTCAGTGATCCCATCCGCGTGGACAACAAGGATTTGTTCACCTCGGCCAGCATCGGCATTGCCTATGCGGATTCGCATTACACCCGCGCCGAGGAACTCTTGCGGGATGCCGATACCGCCATGTATCGGGCCAAGGCGCGCGGCCGCCAGTGTTACGAGGTTTTTGACGAGCAGCTGCGTGCCGAGGCAATGCGCACGCTCGATCTGGAAAATGACCTGCGCCACGCACTGGCACGACACGAGTTCGAGCCGTACTTCCAGCCCATCGTCTCCCTGCTGGATCAGCGCATCCTCGGTTACGAGGCGTTGATGCGCTGGAATCATCCGGAACGCGGCTCGCGCATACCTGCCGACTTCCTGCAGGCGGCCGAAGATACCGGTTGCATCGAGCAGATCGACTGGCAGATCTTCGAGATGGCTTGCCGTGATGCATTGCGCCTGCCGGATGACACCTACATCTCGATGAACATTTCGCCGCGTCACCTGCGCGTCGCGGAATTCGACGAGCTGGCACTGCGCACGATCAGGGGCAGTGGTCTCGCGCCTTCCCGCGTGCGCCTGGAAGTGACCGAAGGCGCCTTGCTCGACCAGCCCGAGCAGATGCGCAACATCCTGTTGCGCCTGCGTGCGGCCGGAGTCCTCGTGCAGCTTGATGACTTCGGTACGGGCTATTCCTCGCTCAGCTACCTGCACCAGTTTCCGATCCATTCGCTCAAGATCGACAAGTCGTTTGTCGCCGACCTGATTCATGCGGATCGTTCGCCGGTGGTCATCAGTGCCATCATCGCGTTGGCCGAATCGCTTGGCATCGAAGTGATTGCCGAAGGCATTGAAACGGTCGCGCAAAAGGACATCCTGCTGGCCCAGGGTTGCACCATCGGCCAGGGCTTCCTGTTTGCGCGACCCTTGCCGATCGATCAGTGGGTGGCGACGCCAAGCTGGACCCACTGACAGACTTTTGAAGAACTGCCTGCGTTGCCATTGCTGCGTTGAAAGCAGGCTCAAAATGCTCATTTACGCCGAGTAAACTGCGCTTTTTCGCCTGCTTTCGCCTCGCACTGACTGCCTCGGCGACGTTTTTCAACAGCCCGTCAGGTCATTGCTGAAAGGATGGCTTCTGTACTTGGTTCGACGGGCGCGCCACGAACGGTCCTTGCCCAATAAGCGTTGCCTCAAGTCAAAACGTGGCATGGAAGGGCAACGGGGCGCATGAAGGGCGGTGGCGCAGGGGTTAGAATCCGATTTCCTGCAAACATCCGAATTCCGTCATGAACACGATTGCCAAGCCCGTCCCCGCCAGCCAGTCGCGCCCGGAAACATCGCCGTTGCGATTTGTCACCGCGGCCAGCCTGTTCGACGGCCATGATGCGGCCATCAACATCATGCGCCGCCTGATCCAGGCCCAGGGCGTGGAAGTCGTGCATCTTGGCCACAACCGCAGCGTCGAGGATGTGGTCCGTGCGGCCCTGCAGGAGGATGCCGACGGCATTGCCCTGTCCAGCTACCAGGGTGGACATGTCGAGTACCTCAAGTACATGGTCGACATGCTGAAGGAACGCAACGCCAGTCATATTCGCGTGTTTGCCGGCGGCGGCGGCACCATCACTCCCGAGGAAATCCGCGAACTGGAAGCCTACGGCGTCGAACGCATCTACCACCCGAACGATGGCATGCACATGGGCCTGGTGGCCATGATCGAGGATGTGGTTCAGCGTGCCTCGCACGCCCGGGAATCGGGAGAGGGGAGTCGGGAATCGGGCAATTCGAAAATGCCCTCACTCGACGATGAAATCGCCATCGGCCACATGCTTTCCGCCATCGAGGATGGCGTATTCTCCGAGTCCGAACTGGCGTTGTTGCGCAAGGGATGGGCTGCGAATGTTTCCGAATCCCGAAGCCCGACTGCCGATTCCCGCGCCAGCATCACTCCCGTTATCGGAATTACCGGCACCGGTGGTGCAGGCAAGTCATCCGTCACCGATGAACTGCTGAACCGCTTTCTTGCGTACTTTGCGGACATGCGCATTGCGGTGATCTCGGTCGACCCGACCCGTCGACGCACCGGCGGCGCGCTGCTGGGTGATCGCATCCGCATGAACTCGCTGCGCAGCCACCGCGTATTCATGCGTTCGATGGCCACCCGTCGCCAGAACGCGGCCATCAACGTGGTGCTCAAGGATTGCATCGCTTTCCTGAAATCCCTGGGTTACGACCTGGTCATCGTCGAAACCGCGGGCATCGGCCAGAGCGATTCGGAAATCGTCGATCTGGTTGATTTTCCAATGTACGTGATGACCTCCGACTTTGGCGCTCCCAGCCAGTTGGAGAAAATCGACATGCTCGATTACGCCGAGCTGGTGGTACTCAACAAGTTCGACAAGCGCGGCGCGGAAGACGCCCTGCGCGACGTGCGCAAGCAATGGAAACGCAACCACGTCCGTTTCAACGTCAAGGACGAGGATGTTCCGGTCTATCCGACCATTGCCAGCCAGTTCAACGATCCCGGCATCAGCTGGATGTTTGCCAACCTGTGCCGGTTGTTGCGCGAAAAGCCGGGAATCGGGAATGGGGGATCGGGAATCGGAAACGCAACTCGCTGCGACTTCCAGCCGCGCATCGACACCACCCTGAAGGAGCCGCGCGCCACGGTGCTCATACCGGGTGCGCGGGTGCGCTACCTGGCCGAGATCGCCGAGCAGGGCAGGGCCATCAACGCGCGCATCGAGTCGCAGTCCGAAATCGCCGATCGTGCCCAATCGCTGTGGGAAGCGTTGAGGGAATTGGGTGACGATAAACTGCCGAGGCAACTTGCGTCCTACGACGATGATGCCCTTGTAGAGCGGAGCGTGCTCCGCTCGGATGTGGCAGACGGCAGCGGAGCAAGCTCCGCTCTACAGGGGATGGCCGACCGTTCGCTACTGACGCTGCGCCAGCGCTACAACGACGCGGTAAACGCGCTCTCCAGCGAAAACCTGAAATTGCTGCGCGAATGGCCGGCGCGGCGCAAGGCGATCACCGACGAGGTCAACGAGTACCAGGTGCGCGAAAAGACCATTCGCGTCGAGAACTACCGCGAGTCGCTTTCGCGCCAGCGCGTGCCGAAGATCGCGGCACCGACCTATCGCAGCTGGGGCGAACAACTGAATTTTCTCGGCAAGGAAAACCTGCCGGGCGCGTATCCGTATACCGGCGGGGTGTACCCCTATCGCCGCAGTGGCGAGGACCCGATCCGCATGTTCGCCGGCGAAGGTACGCCGGAACGCACCAACCGCCGCTTCCATTACCTGAGCCATGGCCTGCCGGCTGCACGCCTGTCCACCGCCTTCGACTCGGTCACCCTGTACGGCGAAGATCCGGCTCCGCGCCCGGACATCTACGGCAAGATCGGCAATTCCGGTGTGAACATTCCCACCCTGGATGACATGAAGAAGCTCTATTCGGGCTTTGACCTGTGTGCACCGACCACTTCCGTATCCATGACCATCAATGGTCCAGCTCCGATCATCCTGGCCATGTTCATGAATACGGCCATTGACCAACAAGTGGAGAAATACCTCAAGGCCGACCCGGTGCGTTGGTCGCATGCACAGCAGAAGATCGATGCATTTTTCCAGGGCAGGCCGCGCCCGTGCTATTACGGGGAAATGCCTGCGGGAAACAATGGTCTCGGACTCGCATTTCTCGGCATGGCCGGAGACCAACTCGTCGACGCGGAAACCTATGCCCGGATCAAGGCGGAAACCCTGGCCACCGTGCGTGGCACGGTGCAGGCGGACATCCTGAAGGAAGACCAGGCGCAGAACACCTGCATTTTCAGCACCGAATTCGCCCTGCGCATGATGGGCGACATCCAGCAGTATTTTGTTGAACGCAAGGTGCGCAACTTCTATTCGGTGTCGATCTCCGGCTACCACATCGCCGAGGCTGGTGCGAACCCGATATCGCAATTGGCCTTCACGTTGAGCAATGGTTTCACCATCGTCGAGTACTACCTCGCACGCGGCATGCGGATCGACGACTTCGCCCCCAACCTGAGTTTCTTCTTCTCCAACGGCATGGACCCCGAGTACACGGTGATCGGTCGGGTGGCGCGACGCATCTGGGCGCGCGCCATGCGCGAGCGGTATGGCGCCAATGAACGCAGCCAGATGATGAAGTACCACATCCAGACCTCCGGGCGGTCGTTGCACGCGCAGGAAATCCAGTTCAACGACATCCGCACAACCTTGCAGGCCTTGTACGCGTTGTTCGACAACTGCAACAGCCTGCACACCAATGCCTATGACGAGGCGATCACCACGCCGACCGAAGAATCCGTGCGCCGTGCGGTGGCGATCCAGATGATCATCAACAAGGAACTTGGCCTCAATTTCTGCGAGAACCCATGGCAGGGCAGTTTCATCGTGGAGAAGCTCACCGACATCGTGGAAGAGGCGGTGTACAGGGAATTCGAGGCCATCAGCGAACGCGGCGGCGTGCTTGGTGCCATGGACACCATGTACCAGCGCGGCAAGATCCAGGAAGAAAGCCTGTATTACGAACACAAGAAGCACGATGGCAGCCTGCCGCTGGTCGGCGTCAATACCTTCCTGCCCAAGGAACACGGTGGTGACATTGTCACCGAGATCGAGCTGATCCGTTCCACCGAAGAGGAAAAGGGCCAGCAGATCGACAACGTGCGCGCCTACCAGGCAAACCGCAACCGCATGGCTCCGGTGGGCGAGACCGAGCACGGGCATGTGGTCGAG
>SHNG01000185.1 GCA_004295005.1 Gammaproteobacteria bacterium | reverse complement strand
ATGTGCAAGCGCCTGCGAATCATCCTGCTACTCCTGCTGTTCAGCCCGTTGACCTGGGCTGCGCCACCATCGACTCTCGGATTCCAGGGCAACCTCGCCGACCTGAACGGTGATCCAATCTCGGCCGCCCTGGCCATCACCTTCCGCTTGTACGATGTACAAAGCGGCGGCACCGAGCTGTGGAGCGAAACCCAGCCCAACGTGATCGTCTCCGGAGGCAATTTCACGGTCGAGCTGGGCACCGTCACGCCCTTGCCCAAGGCTGCACTCGGCAAGCAGTTGTACCTCGGCATCCAGGTCGCGGGCGACAGCGAAATGGCACCGCGCCCACCGCTTACTGCGGCGTCCTATGCCTTGCGCGCCGAACGCACTTTGAAGAACACGGTGCTGGTTTCCGCCGAAGGCACGGCAGCCGAGAATGGCGCCGCCTTGCTCGCCGCCTTTGCCGCCCTGCCCGCCGCCACGGCGAACGATCCACAAACCGTGGAACTGGACACCGGCACATTCGATTTGGGCACCGCATCCCTGACGGTACCGTCCTACGTCACCCTCGTCGGTCGCGGCCAGAACGCAAGCATCATCACCGGCGCACAGACGACCAATACCTATGTGGTTGGCTTCCGTTCGCACTCGCAAGGCCGCGAGTTCACCGTGCGCAGTACGCCAAGCGCTGCCTCTGCCTGGGCCATCGGCATCCACGGTGCAGCCAGCTTCAATGACCCGGTCGATGACGTACTGATCAGCCATGTGACGGCGGACACCCAGTCGCCAACCGCCGTTGCAGGCGCCACTCGATTCGGTATCTCGGCGTGCATGAACAACTCGACCATCGAGCACAGCACGGCGATCGCACGCGGCGGCAGTTCCGCGACGGCCTTGGCGGCCAACTGCGCAATGACCGGTGCCGGCGGCAATTTCATGACGCTCAGCGATCTGCGCCTGTTCGCCAGTGGTGCGGGAATCACCGTGCGCGGTGCCAATCTTGCCGGCGGAGGTCCGTGGAAGGACTTGTTTGTCCTCGCCCAGGTGGATCAAGCCACCATTACCAATGCCATCGGATTGCTGATCCAGTACAACGCCCTCGACGTTGGCGCCGGGCTGGTCGACTCCAATATCGTGCTCAATGGCAGCGTGCAGATGACGAGCGCGAACGCCTATGCCCACGGACTTCATCTGGCATCCCCCGACCTGAACGTGCGCAACCTGCATGTCGGTGTGGAGGATGTGTCCGCACAATACGTTCGCGGTGTCTATGCCTATGCCGATGCCGCCGACCATGAACCCGAGATCAGCGGTTTGAGCGTCAATCTTGAAGCAGTCCAGTACGCCGCGGCCGGAGCAGGCGAAGTCGCCGGCATTGCCTACAACCACGCCGGCGGCCGGCTTGTCGACGGCAATATCTTCGTGGATTGCGACGAGGCAGCCTACAACCGATGCGCCGGCTTCCACCGGTTCAGCAACGGCGGCAACCCGTCCCAGGGTCGCCTGGAGTTGGACCGTGCGACCTTCACCGTGCGCGTGTCGAATCCAGCAGACGGCTCGGTGCAGTCGGTGGGCATCCGCATGGACGACGGCGACATCGCGGTGCGCAATTCCAGCCTGCGCGTCCTGCGCAGCGCGTTGGACGAATACGCGGCGGCAATCGACATCCCTGTTCCGGAGGTGAACGCGATTTTCGAAAACAGCACGTTGTCCGTGGAGGCAGTCAATCCAACGCCCGCTCCCGTTTCTGCGGTGTTGAACGGCAACACCGGCAGTCGCGAGTTCTACGGCAACACGATCCGCGGCGCTTTCAACAACACGGGCGGCTCCACACCGATTTGTATTGGAAACGCAGCAGTCGGCAGCGGCTTTCTCGCCAGTACCTGTCCGTGAGGTGCGCCATGCGCAGACCCATTTTCATCGGCGCAACGATTGCGGTCTTCCTGTTGGCCGGCGTTGTCGAGGCACAACAGGCCACCAGCCAGCAATTCCGCCTGAGCAATGCGCTGCCCGCCAGCGTCGCGGCGGAAGCTGCCTCGAGCACCTATGTTGCCGCAATCGCCGGCGGCAGCAGCATGCCAGTCGGCATCGCTGCCAGCGACAACAGCACCGTTGTCGTCGGCCAGGGCAGCGCACCCTCGTTCGATGTCATTTTCATTGATTCGTTCGAAGGGAACTGAGTGACATGGCGGAAAGGCGCTGCGTCTCAGGCCACAGACGCAGCCCGCGCCGGAACACGGGCCAATACCCGGTCGAGACCTGCGCGGACATCATCCAGCAGGTCGTCGGCATCCTCGATGCCCACGGAAAGGCGCAGCAGGCCATCGCCGATGCCGGCGCGTCGGCGCGCTTCCGCTGCCATGGCGGCATGAGTCATGCCGGCCGGATGACAGACCAGGCTTTCCACGCCACCCAAGGATTCGGCCAGGGTGAAGTGTTCGAGTCCCTCGACGAACGCCCGGGCACCAGCTTCGCCGTTCTCCACCTCGAAACTCAGCATTGCGCCAAATCCTGCTTGCTGGCGTTTGGCCAAGGCATGGCCCGCATGTGATTCCAGGCCCGGGTAGTGGACGATGCGTACCGCAGGATGGGCATCCAGGAGTTGGGCAATTGCGTGCGCATTGGTCTCGTGCACGTTGAAGCGGGCCTTCAGGGTGCGCAAGCCGCGCAGGGTGAGATAGCTGTCGAACGGCGCGCCGGACAAACCCAGGCAATTGCACCACCAGGCCAGCTTCTCGCCCAGTGCCGAATCACGCCACAACACAGCGCCACCGACCACATCGGAATGCCCGTTGATGTACTTTGTTGTTGAATGCACGACGATGTCGGCGTTGAAGCCGAAAGGCTTCTGCAGTACCGGTGAAAGAAAAGTATTGTCGACCGCCGCCAAGGCGCCGGCGGCATGTGCCGATTCGACCACGTGGCGGATATCGGTAATGCGCAACAGCGGATTGGATGGCGTCTCGATCCACACCAGCTTTGGCTTCTCGGCGAGCGCGGCGGCAAGCGCCAGCGGATCGTGGAAGTCGACAAAGGCAACCCGGTACAAACCGCGCTGCGCCTGCGCGTTGAACAGGCGCCAGGTGCCGCCGTAGCAATCGTGCGGCGCCAACAGCAGATCACCCGGTTCGAGCAAGGTGGCAACCAGGGCAACCGCGGCCATGCCGGTTGCCGTCACCACACCTCCCGCTCCACCTTCAAGTTCGGCCAGAGCCGAAGAAAGGGTGTCGCGTGTCGGATTGCCGGAGCGCGTGTAGTCGTACTTCCGCTTCTCGCCAAATCCGGCAAAGCTGTAGTTGCTGGACAGATAGATCGGAGGCATGACCGCGCCGAACGCCGAGTCGGAGTCGATGCCGGCGCGCACCGCCGCGGTCGATGAACACGGGGCGCTCATGCCGCAAGCTCCGCCGCCAAGGCGTACTTCAGCACGCAGGCAATCTCCCCGCTTTCCTTGAGGAATGCATCGTGACCGTAGGGAGATGAAATGCGCGCCAGCTCCGCATGCTTGCCGATCCGCTTCACGAACTCGCGCGCCAGTGACAAGGGCACCAGCAGATCCTCGGCAATCGCCACCACGGTGGTTTTGGCCTTGATCCGCGACGGATCGAATTCGTGGTGATCCAGCGAGCGCGACAGGCACAGGAAGCTTGATGCATTGAAACGCGCTGAAAAGCGCTCGCCGTGTGCGCTCAGCCAGCCCAGCACGCCGGTGGCCGGATCGGACTCGCCGAAGCGCGACTCTAGTTCGGTTGGCGTGCGATAACCCAGCACCGCCAACTGCCGCGCACGCTCCAGCGCACGCACGCGACTGGCGCGGTCGGTGCTCGATTCAATTCCCGCACGCTGCAAAGTGCGCAGCGCCAATGCCCACGGACTTGCCCGATGCGCCGCACCGATCACCACCAGGCGCTTCAGGCGATTGCCGAGCAGCCCAGCCAGGTGCTGGGCGACACAGCCACCGTAGGAGGCGCCAACCACTGCCTCGACTTGCACAATGCCCAGGTGATTGAGAAGGAGCAACAAGGCGTTGGCCTGATCGGAGCTCTCGATTGGGGAAAATTCCCGATCATTGCGCGGCCCGCTGGAGGCATCCGCGCCGCCAATCCAGTCGATCGAAACCAGGCGCAAGAAAGCGGGATCGAGAGCCAGGCCGTCTCCACACTGGCTGGACCACCAATTGCCGATGTCTCTCCCGGCGGAGATGCCTCCGAGTACGATGACCACCGGTGCGTCGTGCGGCCCCCAGGACTGCCAGGCCAGTTCGCCATTGGCCAATTGCGAACCGCAGGCGAGGTTGAACCCATGCAGTTGCAGGACCCCGCGCGTGGGCTCCGGGGAGGCTTCAACTTTCTCAACATGCTTGATCTGCACTACCGCCATGACGCCCTCCGCTTGAGTGGACGGGAGGCGGCAACAGCCCGCCAGGGGCGGACCGCAGCTCATCTCCCGGGACATTGCCCGCTGGAATTGGCACCGTCGGCGGTTTGCCGTGGTTGCCTCGGCGTTCAGCGCGGCATCGATGGATGTCGCGCAACGGGCCAGTCCCTACGCCGATCTGGATGAACGGCGCGGACTCTACCCTCTCAAGGAATGGACGTCAAGACGTCTGGACGTCCATTTGCATATCTGACTCAAATTGCAATTACCGCATGCAATGGCGCATTCCCTTGCCAGCGCGAGCGCCCTTGCAGCGCAAGCAATTCGACCAGCAGGGAAGCACCGACAAGCTCGGCACCTGCCCTGTCCAGCAGCGCAACCGCCGCGCACAAGGTGCCGCCGGTGGCCAGTACGTCATCAATCAGCAATACGCGCGCACCGGGTTTGAAGGCATCAGCATGCATTTCCAGGCGATCGCTGCCGTACTCGAGCGCGTAATCCACGCTGATTGTTGCCGCCGGCAGCTTGCCGGGCTTGCGCATGGGCACGAAACCGCATCCGAGCCCGGTTGCCGCGGCAGCGCCGAAGATGAATCCACGCGCCTCGATGCCGCAGATGCAATCCACCCTGCTTTCACGAAATGGCGCAATCAACTGTTCGATGGAATCGGCAAACGCGCCGGCGTCACCCAGCAACGGGGTCAAGTCCTTGAAGGCGATGCCGGGTTTGGGAAAGTCCGCAATGTCACGGATCCAGGGAGCGAGGTTCATGCCGCCTCCGTCGATTCGGCGGGCGCACGATTGCGTGGCCGCCATGTACCAATGAAGATGCCGAGCAGGGACAAGCCGATGCCTATCCAGTCCAGGCCGGTCGTTGGCCTGGCAAACAGGATGACATCGAACACGAAGGACAAGGCCGGTTGCAACAGAAGCAGCAGGCCAATGACGGACGCCGGCAGGTGCGGCATGGCCCGGATCAGGAGTATCCAGCCCAACACCTGGCCGACCAGCGCCAGCGCCAGCAGCGACCACCACGATTGCGCATCCGGCAGTCCCAGTCCCTGCCCTTCCCAAGCCAGGGCGAGCAGCAGGATCGCCGCACACAACAGGGATTGCACGCACAGCAATTGCGCGGGGGCCAGATCGACGTGCCCGTTTTTCTGGGCGTGGCGCGTGGTCAGCATGTATACCGCATAGGCGACGCCGGTCAGCAGGCCCAGCCCCACGCCCAGTCGATACTGTGCGCCGAGGCTGCTCCAATCGACGCCGACCAACAGGTACAGACCGGCGAAAGCCAGCATCACTCCGCCCAGGAATCGCCCGTCCAGGCGCTCGCGATAGATCAGCCAACCGGCCAGCGCCATCACGAACACCTGGAAATTGCCCAACAGGGTCGCCAGTCCAGGACCCACATGAAGAATGCTCCGATGCCACATCATCAGATCAACGGCAAAGGCAAACGCGGGAATCAGCATCCAGCCCAGATGCGCGGCACGTACCCGTCGCCACCTTCGCCATAGCAAGAGGCCGACGAGCAGGATCGCGCCGCCCAGGAACATTCGGTAGAACGCCGAGACCGTGGGCCCGACATGGGCCAGCTTGACCAGGATGCTGGTCGTGCTGATCAAGGCCGCGCCACCGATCATTTCCAGCAGGGCGCGTCGCGGCAGCGAAGGGCGATTCATGAATTCAGGTCGTCAGGTTGGTGCGGGCAAGGGATCAACCCGGCGAAGGCAAGGGGTCGTCCAGAAAGCGGGTATCGGCCGGATCAACGGGTACGCTCAATGCCGCGCTGATCTCCTCGACCACCGGCTTGGCCCGCTCCAGGTCCAGGCTTGAAACCATGACGTTGACCAGGCCGCAAACCGGCAGATCGCCCACGCCGCCGGTCAGGTATTCGCCGCTCACATAAGCCGGGATGCCCATGTTCTCAAGCGCCAGCTTGACCAGGTTGGCATCGATGATCGAGTCGGCTCGGTAGATGATCTGCATTCGTGGCAATTCCCGTGGACCCGGCCCGGTAACCAAGCTTCACACAAAACCCCGCGACACGGCGACTTCGAAACCGCTATGATGCCGGTCAACCGTCCCTCGGACTCGCTCGCACCGACCGGAAGGCGGGGGAAAACCAGAACAAGGCGCAGGCCATCGATGGCCAGCGTTCCCGTGGCCATGGAACGGTCTTCAACCCTGCCTGGCCGGAACGTTTGATCAACAAGGAACTCCCTGAAGACGCTCTTGCGCGGCACATTCGTGAGTGCCTGCTCGAGTTGCTCATAGAACGCGGCCCCGGACGCACCGTTTGCGTCAGCGAGGCTGCGCAGGCCTTGTCCCTGCGCATTGGTTACCACTGGCACGAATTGATGCGCCCGGTACGCACGGTCGCTGCATCCATGGTGGAAGCCGGCACCATCGAAGCCATGCAACACGAAGCCGTGGTCGACATTCGCGCTGCCCGCGGTCCGATCCGGCTGCGCCTGCGCACCCTGCCAGGCCGGCGCAGCGCGCAATTGGCCTAAGGAAACTCTGATTTTGCTCGTCATCCCGGAATCGCGAAGCGATATCCGGACCTGCGAAGGCATGGATGCCGAAGCGGAACGCCGCAGGCGGCCCGGAGGGCGAACGCCGGGAGGCGTGAGTCATCCAGCGCCTTTGCATTTCAACGAGTTGCGAAAAAGTCACTGGGTTCCCGCCTTCGCGGGAACGACGAAGATTGGGATTAATCAGAGTTTCCCCCAAACGCCTTGACGGGTTGAAGCCCGATCTGCAAACAACCTACTGCCAATCTGCGATGCCGCGCTTGGTCTGGGTCGGGTTTCAATCCGACGCGATTGGCCTTGCCGTGGCACCTCGTCGGGCTAAAGCCCGGGCTAAAGCCCGACCTACAGCCGATTTGCGATACCGCGTTTGGTCTGGGTCGGGTTTCAGCAGGCTGTTAAACTGCCGGATTGTTTCCGCAGCGCCTGGCGCAATCCATTGGCATGAACGACTCGACGACACCCACCAACTTCATCCGCCAGATCGTGATTGCGGACCAGGCCAGCGGCAAGCACGCAGGCGAGGTGCGCACGCGCTTTCCGCCCGAACCCAATGGCTACCTGCATCTGGGCCATGCCAAAAGCA
>SHNG01000142.1 GCA_004295005.1 Gammaproteobacteria bacterium | reverse complement strand
CGCCTGCAGCAGCAAGGCCTGGTCCGCGCCAACGTCGCCCTGCTTGATCATGAGAAGCTCGGACTGGATCTGGTCTGCTTCGTGCAGATCACCTTGCGCCTGCATTCTTCCGAACTGGTTGCCGATTTCCGCCGCCAAGTGGCCGCCGTGCCCGAGGTGCTGGAGTGCCATCACCTCACCGGCGAGTTCGACTATCTGGTGAAGGTGATCGTGCCCAATCGCCACGCCCTCGAACACCTGGTGGTGAACGTACTCACCCCGTTGCCGGGTGTAGAGCGCATCTGCACCAGCCTCGTGCTGTCGGAAGTCAAGAATTCCCACCAGTTGCCATTGGCCCATTTGCGGCCGGCAACTTGAACATGCCCTCAACCTCCGCGAGAACCACCTTGAGTACCCCGATCATCCATACCATGGGCCAGCAAGCTGGCCGTCGCTCCTGGGCCGAGCCGTACAAGATCAAAATGGTCGAACCCTTGCGCACCACCACGCGCGAGGAGCGCGAGCGTGCCATCGTCGCAGCCGGTTACAACACCTTTCTGCTGCACTCGGCCGATGTCTATATCGACCTCCTGACCGATTCGGGCACCTCCGCGATGAGCGACCGCCAGTGGGCGGGCATGATGCTGGGTGATGAGGCTTACGCGGGCAGCATCAACTACTACCGCCTGGAAGCGGCCATCCAGAAACACTACGGCTATCGCTACATCATTCCGACCCACCAGGGTCGCGGCGCGGAAAATCTCCTGAGCCAATCGGCAATCAAGCCCGGCGATCACGTCCCCGGCAACATGTACTTCACCACCACGCGCTTCCATCAGGAACACGCCGGCGCGACGTTCCACGACATCATCATCGACGAGGCCCACGACACCGCCTCGCAGCATCCGTTCAAGGGCAACATCGATCTCGACAAGCTGCAAACCCTGATCGACAAGGTCGGTGCCGACAAGATTCCCTATGTGTGCATGGCTGCCACCGTCAACATGGCTGGTGGCCAGCCGATCTCCATGGCCAATGCGCGCGCGGTGCGCGAACTCACCAACAAGCACGGCATCAAGATCTATCTCGATGCAACCCGTGCGGTGGAGAACGCCTATTTCATCAAGGAGCGCGAAGCCGGTTACGCCGACCAATCGCTGGAGGCCATCCTGCTCGAGTTCTGTTCCTACTCCGACGGTGCCACCATGTCGGGCAAGAAGGATCACCTCGTCAACATCGGCGGCTGGTTGGCCACCAACGACGAGGACCTGTTCGAAGAAGCCCGCAATCTGGTGGTGGTCTACGAAGGCCTGCACACCTACGGCGGCATGGCCGGGCGCGACATGGAAGCCATGGCCATCGGCATCGAGGAATCGGTCAATGTCGATTACATGCGCTCACGTATCGGCCAGGTGCGCTACCTCGGCGACCTGCTCGACCAGTGGGGCATTCCCTTCGTCAAACCGGTCGGTGGCCACGCCATCTTCCTCGATGCGCGCGCCTTCTATCCGCAATTGACGCAGGATCAGTTCCCTTCGCAAACCCTTGCCGCCGAGCTGTATCTGGATTCGGGCATCCGCTCGATGGAGCGCGGCATCGTTTCGGCCGGCCGCAACCAGGTCACCGGTGATCACCATCGGCCCAAACTCGAACTTACCCGACTGACCATTCCGCGCCGTGTTTACACCCAGGCGCACATGGACGTGGTGGCCGAGTCAGTCAAGCACTGCTACGAGCAGCGCGAGAAGGTGACCGGCCTCAATATGGTCTACGAGCCCAGGTACCTGCGCTTCTTCCAGGCGCGTTTCGAACGGCGCTGATCATCGCTGGAGCCGCCGCGTCGGGCGACACTTCATGCCGCCACGCCCGTTGCATGCAGGCCATGCGGGGCGTGGCCAGCTTCACAGCCGGTGATCATCCCGGTCACGGCATGCCCTGTCCACCGGATGGGGCGACCATGTTGTCTAGGAATTCTCAAATACAAAACGGTACGGCAGCAAGGCACCGGTCTCGACATCGATCCATGTGCCATCGGGTTGCAGAAAACTTACCCGGGCAGTGACACAAAATTCCACCAGGGCCTGACGGCAGGCACCGCATGGTGAAACCGGCAAGGCGGTTCCGTCGGATGCGAACGCCGCTACGGCAATTTCGGCGAGACGAAAATCCGGCCCTTCCGCCTGCACAGCCGAGGCGATTGCCGCGCGCTCGGCGCAGCCACCGACGGGAAACGCGGCATTCTCCACGTTGCAACCCGTGTAAACCTGGCCGGAGCACGAACGCAATGCCGCACCCACGCGCAATCTGGAGTACGGGGAGTACGCACGCTGCGCCGCTTGCATGGCGCGTTCGCGCAATTGGACAAGATCGTTCACGCCAGCATGAAAATGGTTGCAAACAGGACGTCAAGTCTACGACAGGCGATGCGATCGTGCCCTGCGGCTGGTTTCATCACGGTCTCTTCGGTGGGTGGGGCCAGTGCAAGCTTCCCGCAAAACGTCGCGGCGCGCGAGTCGCTGAACGGAGCGGGTGCGCCTCCATTGCCACTGGCCCACGCCCGATCCCGCCGCCATGAAGCATGTTGAAAACCCAACGCAGCGCGCATCGTGATGGAAAACGGAGCATCAGACGCCGCTTGCGCACAGACCGGTAGTCAGGCAGGCCTCGATCCAGCACCGCTTTGCACCCGCCTTGGGGCGCAGCAGGATTCGGCGCGCATCTCTCACGATCACACAAGTTTGTGTGTGCCCTTGTCGGCGGCCTGCGATCCTTGCTTCAGATATTGCCGCCACGCTGACGGGAGGTTTCCTGTCACGCACACCAGAAAACACGAAGCCCGGCACAAAGCCGGGCTTCTGGAACAGCGTGTCAGAGGGTGTGGCTTAGAAATCCATACCGCCCATGCCACCCATGCCGCCCATGCCACCGCCACCGCCGCCGTGGCTGTGCGCTTCTTCCTTCTTCGGCGCTTCGGCCACCATCGCTTCGGTGGTGATCATCAGGCCAGCGATGGAAGCTGCGTTCTGCAGTGCGGTGCGGGTGACCTTGGTCGGATCGAGGATGCCGAGTTCGACCATGTCGCCGTAGTCGCCGGTTGCGGCGTTGTAGCCAAAGTTGCCCTTGCCTTCGGCGACCTTGTTCAAGATGACGCTGGGCTCTTCACCGGCATTGGTGACGATCTCGCGCAGCGGCGCTTCCATCGAACGCTTGGCAATGGCGATGCCGTGGTTCTGGTCTTCGTTGTCACCCTTGAGCTTGCCGAGGTTCGACAGCGCACGGATCAGGGCCACGCCGCCGCCCGGCACCACGCCTTCTTCAACCGCCGCACGGGTAGCGTGCAGGGCGTCTTCGACGCGCGCCTTCTTTTCCTTCATTTCCACTTCGGTGGCAGCGCCAACCTTGATGACGGCCACGCCACCGGCCAGCTTGGCCACGCGCTCCTGCAGCTTCTCGCGGTCGTAGTCCGAAGAGGTCTCTTCGATCTGCGCCTTGATCTGCTTGATGCGCGACTGGATCGCGGAAGCCTCGCCGGCGCCGTCGATCAGGGTGGTGTTTTCCTTGGTGATGACGACCTTCTTGGCGCGGCCGAGATCCTTCAGGGTGGCCTTTTCCAGTTGCAGGCCGACTTCTTCGGAGATGACCTGGCCGCCGGTGAGGATGGCCATGTCTTCCAGCATCGCCTTGCGACGATCACCGAAGCCCGGCGCCTTCACGGCGGCAACCTTGACGATGCCGCGGATGGTGTTGACCACCAGGGTGGCAAGCGCTTCGCCTTCCACTTCCTCGGCAACAATGAGCAGCGGCTTGCCGGCCTTGGCCACGCCTTCGAGCACGGGCAAGAGTTCACGCACGTTGGAAATCTTCTTGTCGTACAGCAGCACGTACGGATCTTCCAACTCGACCTGCTGGCTCTGCTGGTTGTTGATGAAGTACGGGCTCAAGTAACCACGATCAAACTGCATGCCCTCGACGATGTCGAGTTCGTTGTCGAGGCCGGAGCCTTCTTCAACGGTGATCACGCCTTCCTTGCCAACCTTGTCCATGGCTTCGGCAATCAGCTTGCCGATCGGCTCATCGCCGTTGGCGGAGATGGTGCCGACCTGGGCGATGGACTTGGAATCAGCGGACGGCTTGGACAGCTTCTTCAGCTCTTCGACGGCGGCGAGGACGGCCTTGTCGATGCCGCGCTTCAAATCCATCGGGTTCATGCCGGCGGCGACCGCCTTCATGCCGTCGCGGATCAGCGCCTGGGCGAGAACGGTTGCGGTGGTGGTGCCGTCACCGGCGACGTCGGAGGTCTTGGAAGCGACTTCCTTGACCATCTGCGCGCCCATGTTCTCGAACTTGTCAGCCAGTTCGATTTCCTTGGCGACGGACACGCCGTCCTTGGTGATGGTGGGAGCGCCGAAGCTCTTTTCGAGCACGACGTTGCGGCCCTTCGGACCGAGCGTGGCCTTGACCGCATTGGCCAGGGTGTTTACGCCACGCAACATGCGGGCGCGGGCGTCTTCGGAAAAACGGATCTCTTTGGCAGCCATGGATTAACTCCGGGATTCGATATTGGGGATTGGGGATTGGGTTCAGAGCAAGAGCATGTGGATTCAGGAGAGATCAGGTTCGCCGCGCGTTTAGCGCCTTTGCGAATCCCCGATCTCGAATCCCGAATCCCGGCTCCTTACTCAATCACCGCGATCAGGTCTTCTTCGCGCATGACCAGCAGTTCTTCGCCGTCCACCTTCACTTCGGTGCCGGAGTACTTGCCGAACAGCACCTTGTCGCCGACCTTGACGGCCATCGGACGGACCTTGCCGTCTTCCTGGATCTTGCCGGTGCCGGCAGCGAGAACCTCGCCCTTGATCGGCTTTTCGGCGGCGGAATCGGGGATCACGATGCCACCGGCGGACTTGGTCTCGGCTTCCAGACGCTTGATGATGACGCGATCGTGCAAGGGGCGAAGCTTCATGGGTGTCTCCGTCAACTGGTTGATTGGATTGAAAAATGGTTCGGGTTGTTAGCACTCGACCCGCATGAGTGCCAATTGTACCCGCGTAGAAACGCCCTTGGAAGTCCGTGAGCGTTGGCGTGCCGTGGCAGATAGGGGCCGTCGTGATGGTTTCAAGGTCCACCATTTGGATCGCAGCCATCCCCGCTGCCTGGACATTTGGACCGCTGCGGTTCCGGCTGCAAGCTCCGGTACCGGTAAAAGCGGTTGCTACCCGACGCTTTTCGAATGCCTGTGTCGGGCTGAAGCCCCACCTGCCAAAGCACAGGCTTCAGGTTGATGCCTTCCGGGCGGTGTCCGGCCCTCCGGGTTAAAGTACGCGATTGACTCGAACCCTTGGGGTCCTTCCATGCGCAACTCCTTAGGCGCCCTGCGCGCCCTTCTCGCGCTTGTGCCTGTGTTGGCCAGTGCCCATGCCTCGGCCCAGTTTGTTTCCCTGGTGGGCGGTCCACCGCCGGTGCAGGACTTCAACAGTCTGGCCGCAAGCGGCACCAGCAGCGTGCTGCCCGACGGCTGGTACCTCGCCGAGAGCGACGACAACGCCAACAGCGAATACCGCGCGGGTGATGGTTCGGCCAACTCCGGCGATACCTACAGTTTCGGTACCGGCACCAGCACCGAGCGTGCATTCGGCACCCTGCAATCCAGCTCTCTGGTATCACGCATTGGCGCGCAACTGCGCAATGACAGCGGACTGGCCATCACCGAGATCACGGTCAACTACACCGGCGAACAATGGCGGCTGGGTGCCACCGGTCGCAGCGACGCCCTGAAGTTCGAATACAGCGCCAATGCAACCGGGCTGGATGATTCCGCCGCGAACTGGACGCCCGCACTGGCTCTGGATTTTGACTCGCCGACGACCACCGGCAGCACCGGCGCTCTGGACGGCAACGCAACGGCAAACCGCACAGCAATCAGCGCCACGATCAATGGCCTCAACCTGGCGCCCTCGGCAACGCTGTGGGTGCGCTGGGTCGATGTCGGTATTTCCGGTTCCGATGACGGCCTGGCCATCGATGATGTGAGCTTCTCGGTCGATGGCGAACCGCCGGTGGACAACCCGCCAGCAGTCAGCAGCACGGTTCCCGCCAACAACGCAAGCAATGTGGCATTGAATGCCGCGATCCATGTGATCTTCAGCGAAGCGGTGACCACCACCGCTCCCTGGTTCACGCTGTCCTGCACGAATTCCGGCACGCACACGGCTTCGGTCAGTGGTGGTCCCGTCACATACACGCTCACGCCTTCGCCGCTGTTTGCCGCAAACGAATCGTGCACCTTCACCGTGCTTGCCAGCGGCGTGGTCGACAACGATGGCACCCCGAATGCCCTGCCCGCGAATGTGGTAGTGAGCTTCCAGACCGAAGACCCAAGCGCCTCGCCGCCGACCGTGGTTTCCATCCAGCCGGCCGATGGCGCGGTCAATGTGCCACCCGCCGCCGACATCCGTGTCACCTTCAGTGAGGCGGTGAGCACGCAACCTGGCGCGTTCTCGCTCGCTTGCAATGCAATCCCGGTAACGTTGATTGAAACCGGCAGCGGCACGCAGCGCACGCTGACGCCGGACACCGTGCTGGCGCAGGGCGCTGCCTGCGTTTTCAACATCACGGCCAGCCAGGTCACCGACGCATTCAATGTGCCGATGACGGCGAACGTGAGCAGTGATTTCACGGTCAGCGCGGGCACGGGCGCCTACTACGACCAGGTCAACACCAGCAGTCCCGCGCAATTGCGTTGCTCCCTGCACCAGATCATCCGCGGTCACACTGCCTATCCCTACAGCGGCTCGGGCACCAACACCTGGACCATTCTGGAGCTTGCCCAGGAAAACCCGGCCAACCCGAACCAGATCATCGACGTGTACCGCAATCGCGCGTATGCCACGGTGACCGATCGTGCCGGTGGCGGTTCAGGCATCACCTACAACCGTGAACACACCTGGCCGAACTCCTTGGGCTTCCCCGGCGCTACCGGCAATTTGGGTTTGCCGAATGCGCCCTACACCGATACCCACATGCTGTGGTTGTCGGACACCGGCTACAACGCCGATCGCGGCAACAAGCCGTATGCGTTCTGCAGCACGGGCTGTGGTGAACGCGTGACCGAGGTCAATGGTGGCGTCGGTGGTGGCAGTGGCACGTATCCGGGCAATTCCAACTGGGTACAGGGGCCGGATGGCAACCAAGGCAGCTTCGAGGTGTGGAACCAGATGAAGGGCGAGATGGCGCGCGCCATCTTCTACATGGCCATTCGTTACGAAGGCGGCGTCGATCCGACCAGTGGCCAGAACGAGCCGCAACTGGAACTGACCGATGTGCGCAACGACATCGTGCAGATCAACAACTATTCGCAAACCGCCTACATGGGCCTGCTCGCCGATCTGCTGGCCTGGCACCTGGCCGATCCACCCAGCGCAGCCGAAGTCGCGCGCAACGACGTGATCATGAGCTTCCAGGGCAACCGCAATCCGTTTGTCGATCATCCGGAATGGGCCACGCGTGCACTGTTCGA
>SHNG01000084.1 GCA_004295005.1 Gammaproteobacteria bacterium | reverse complement strand
CGGGCAGATGGTCGAGGCATGCGACTACTTCCGCGAAGCGCAGAATGCACTGCCGCTGGTGCTGCCATCGCTCGATCCCCTGCCGGAAGATTTCGAAGCGCAACTGCACAAGGTCGGCGGTGAAAACTGGACACAGGCACCGATCCTGCTGGTCGGTGCGCCCGGCAGCGGCGTCGAACGCATTGCCGCATTGCTGGCAGAACAAGCGGGCGTCAACGTGTTGCGTGATCGCGTGCAAGGCGTGCGCAACGACTGCTTCGACGGCGCGGCTGTGGACCTCAGTGTCGACAGCATGCCGGAAGCGGATGTCGCCATGCATCGCGAAACCTATCAGGCAAGCTTGCGTGCCCGTGGCCTTGATCTCGACAAGCCGCTGGTCGATTGGATCCCGCGCTTCGATGCGCGCTTCCTGCTGGTTGCACGACACGTGATGCCCGGCGCCCGCATCATCATCGTCGATACGGATCCGCGCGCAGCCATGCTCAACTGGCTGGCCTTCGGTTGGCTTCCCTTTGCCGGCATGAGCGATTTCGACAACTGCGTGGACTGGCTGGCGCGCGCCACCGGGCACCTGCGTTTCGCCGCCAGCCAGAAGGTGGTTCCGAGCATTGTGGTGGATGCGGACAAGGTGATGGCCGATCCCGCCCATGCCGGTGCCGACCTTGCCCGTTTCCTCGGCCTGGAAACCCTCAAGGCGGGACCGCTCAGCAAGAGTTTCGAAAGCGGCCTCGGCGGAATGCCGGCGCGTTTCGCCAAGAATCATTGGCAGGCCTATGCCGAAGCCTTGGCGGAGCCATTCGCAAAACTGCCTGGCTGACGAGCATCACGCGCTGCGGAATCTCCCAATGCCTGAGCGTTGCAAACAATGCGGGGAACGGACTGCAGCGCGAGGTGCGCTCTAGTGGTACGGTCGCTTGTTTGTGGGACCGTGGTTCGACTCGAAACCATGTTGTTCGGACTGCGCGGCCGGATTGAACATCATCGGTTTACTGGCCCTTTCAGCCATTGTGCTCGCCGCGTTCGTGTTGATCGTGATCAGCGGGTAGACAACTGATCTCGAGATCCACCACTCACGCAGGGATCCGAGGAGAAATTTCCCGGCGTGTGTGGACCACAGGACAGGCACTGAGTCCCTACCCTCGATTCCGGCATTCGAGTGCAGGACCTGTCGAGCGGCGACGAGCCTCCAGGTTTCCGCGAAACACCACGCTTGGCCACCTGTGAATTGAGAAGCCGGGGGGCGAGCGCGGACATCGCCATACAATGCATTGACCAGAGTTGCGCAACAGGCTCATCATTGACCTGAAATATTGATCTTGCGGTCAATTCAAAGATGGGACAATTTTCAATGACATTGCTCGCCTTGGCTCTTTCTGGATTGTTTGCATGCGGAACGATGCAAGCATCGGCATCCGAGCCGTGGTCCAACGAAACCCTGTCTCGATGGATTACGTACTACTACCTCAAGCCGAACCCTGAACTTTTCGATGACGCGATGCGGACCATGACCAGCGCTGGCTGGCTGGAAGAGGGAAGCTCGACAGGCCCCATGCTGGGCTTCATCGCAGGTGTCGTGCGGAGCAATCCTGGAAAGCTGAAAGTATGGATGGAAGAATTTGAAAAGCTCGACGATCAGAAGCTGAGTACAGTTGCTCTGGGAATCTGGTATGCAGCGTTGCCGGAATCTCGCAAGGCTGTCTTCTCCATGATGGAAGGGCGAACAGGCGTGAATGAAAGATTGAACTTCCTCCAATCAGGTACGCCCTTGAAGATCACCGAGATTCCGCTTGAGCAAGGGTCGTGGGTGCTTGATGCAAACTGGGGCTATTTCATGGCAACTGGCGAAAGAGAGCCCGTTTTGAGAATAATCTCGGCGCTGTCATGGCTGGATGAAGGGGAGGGTGCAAATCGGATACTGGTTGGGGGAGCTGCGCGTTGGTCCCTAATGTCCAATGCGGTACAGCACAAGAAGGTGCTCGAAATTTGCGAAAGCCAGGCAGCGGTACAGCCAGAAGACATTGCAAAGGAATTGCGCGAGATTGTTACAGCCGCGAAGGACGAGCTAGCAAAGAATGGACCCGGCCCATAGCTCAGGCATGAAACGACGGGATCTGCTGAGGCTGGTAGTTACGGCGCTCGGTTTGCTCGGTATAGGCCTGGTCACGATTCCGTTCCTTCGTTCCCTGTCGCCTTCCTCTTCGGCCAAAGCCAATGCCTCGCTTGTCGTTCAGCTCTCCGAGCTGCAGCGCGGTGTACTCAAGGTCGTGGAAAACCCGTATAAGCCACTCTTCATTCTGCGTCCGAGTGCCGAGCAACTTCGCGCAATTGAGAGTCTAGATGGGCACGTTTGGAACACTGCTCAAATCTCGTATGCGAACGAAGCGGATGTGTTCATCTACTGGGGTATAAGCACCCGATTCGGTTGTGCGCTTCAGGAGAAGAAGGCATCACGATCTATTCTCCTGGAGTTTTCTGACGATGGCACATGGCTGGGCGGGTACTGGGATCCAGCCTGTCAAGTCAGCTACGACTATGCCGGACGCGCCATCAAGAGCCACCGATTTTCCTATAACGGATATGTCGCGGAGGTTCCCAATCTTGAGGCTCCACGATTCAGGCGGGTTGACAACAAGCTGATTGTCACTCTGTGGTGAGCGCGAGACCTGTTCTCGGATTGGAAAGGATGACCGGTTTCGCGTGCATGAAATGAAGGGACCGGGACATGACCATGCCCATTTCGCCACAAGGACCGGTTGATCAGCACAATGCCTGAGCGTTGCAAACAATGCGGGGAACGGACTGCAGCGCGAGGTGCGCTCTAGTGGTACGGTCGCTTGTTTGTGGGACCGTGGTTCGACTCGAAACCATGTTGTTCGGACTGCGCGGCCGGATTGAACATCATCGGTTTACTGGCCCTTTCAGCCATTGTGCTTGCCGCGTTCGTGTTGATCGTGATCAACACTTAGGCAACGGGCTTCGCAATCAACTGGGTTGGGATTCGAATTGCGATACTGACGCGCTTGAGGCAGTCTCTGATGATGCCAAGCGATCAGTGGCAGGAGATTCATCCGGCGGCTGGCGCAGCTTCAAGCTCGGGGCCCGGAAAATGCGATCTACAAACATGCAACTGCGGTTGCATCCTCACGCGTGAAACCAAGGAATCAGCATGAACCATTTGGCCAAGGGAAACTTCGAGGTCGACCTTCGCCCGCTGCCATTCGAGGGCACGGAACCGCAATGGAAACTCGGACGCATGTCCATCGACAAGCAGTTCAGCGGCGACCTCAATGCAGCGAGCAAGGGACAGATGCTCAGCGCGATGACAGATGTCGCCGGATCCGCAGGTTATGTGGCGATCGAGCGGGTTTCCGGCGTGCTGAATGGAAAACAGGGCACGTTTGTGCTCCAGCACAACGGGTTCATGAATCGCGGAGCGCCGACACTCTCGGTTGCGGTCATTCCGGATTCGGCAACCGGAGAGCTCGAAGGACTGCAAGGTGATTTCAAAATCATCATCGAAGGCGGCAAGCACAGTTACGAATTCACCTACTGCCTGCCGAATCCATTGAGTTGATCGTACAGGGATGGAAACTTATTGATCTGGCACTTAAATTGTCCAACGTAGGTCGGTTCAAGCGCCGCAGGCGCGGAACCGACATTCCCCGAAAAACCTGTCGGTTCCGCCGCTTCGCGGCTTGAACCGACCTACGAAATATCGAGATCATTTGCGGGCCGGCTCAATAGCAGGGTCCGGGTTTCGTTTTACCAGGTGCACACGATGAGAATGCCAAGCCAGATTCGTGGTTTTGTGGCGCTTGTCGCACTCCTTTCTGCGTGTTCTGAAACGTATGTCCCTACGCCGCTCGCGGTTCCCGACAGTGCAATCGCGTTGCAACAGTTTGAATTCCTGCAAGGTCACGCATATCAAACTGAGTACACGCTCAAGGCAGCTTACCCCGCTACTCCAGCATTTGAGCACTACTTGAGAATCGTTCCGGCACCGTGGATCCGTTGTGACTGGGCGGGTCCCAATTGGCAACGCTTTTTCGACAGTACCGAGGGCCCTACGCGAACGGTATATCAACAACTTCACATGTGGGTTAATCGTGAAGCAAACCGCACGCTGATGCTCAGAACCAGCTACTTCTCAGACGACAACTGCGACCCGGTTCCTCTTGACGACGATCAGCGCGTGGTGGTGGTGGAGTACTTTGGGGTTGATGTGGACGACACTATCACGCACCTCAAACTGACCCGTCCCTCGAAATCGCCGCGCCCTCAGACGGTGCCCGATGCGGAGCCGCAGAAGATGCTGTGCAATCCTGAGCAGCCATCGTTACCTACCTCACTGCGTGAGCCTTGAGCCAAAACTGAAGCAGCTATTCAGTCGCTTCGGGGGGCTGCAAACTTTCACATATTCTTGTAGGAGCCGTTTGCGGACGATGGACCATTCGGTGGCTTCTGCATTGAGTTCCGCGACAAGTGGTCAGGACACATTGATTCGTGAATCCCTCGGGATTCAATCTCAAGCTGACTCGAAGTTTCGAATAGTGTGGAGGTGATCCTCGAAGGTCTCGATCACTCCATCGCCTCGAGCTGTGGCAGGATAATTGCTATTCGCCAATTCGTTTGATCCGGAGCGCGCCATGTACATCCGCAGCAAGAGCTTTCACGACATGCAGCCGATTCCGGCCGAGTTTGCCTTCGGCAAGCCGGGGCCTGATGGCGAGCCCTGCGTGTTATCCGAAAACCGCAATCCGCACCTGATCTGGAGCGATGTGCCGGAGGGTACCCGCTCGTTCGTGCTGACCTGCATCGATGTCGATGTGCCGACCGTGGGCGATGATGTCAATCAACCCGGACGGCGCGTGCGCGCAGACCTGCCGCGCGGCGAGTTCGTGCATTGGCTGATGATCGACATTCCCGCCGAGTTCCGTGAGCTGGGCGAAGGGGCCTGTGCGGAAGGCGTGGTCGCGCGTGGCAAGCAGTCGCCGCACGGTCCACCGGGATCCCGCCAAGGCGTGAATGACTACACGGGATGGTTTGCCGGTGATGCCGACATGAAGGGTGATTACCTCGGCTACGACGGCCCATGTCCGCCGTGGAACGATGATCGCCTGCATCACTACCACTTCCGTGTTCACGCCCTGGATTGCGCATCGCTTGGTTTGCAAGGGCGCATCGACATCGCCGCCGTGCGCGCGGCAATGCAGGGCCATGAGCTCGACTCGGCGGAAGTCATCGGCACCTACACACTGAATGCCGCGCTGAGGCGATAGGACTCGTTTCGTTAGCGCGGCATCAGCAGCAACAGCACCATGCCAAACACGATGCGATACCAGGCAAACGCGTTGAAGGTGTGCGTGCGGACATAGCCGAGCAGCCATTTCACGACGACGAAAGCGGTGAGGGTTGACGCAGCAAAGCCGATGGCAACGGCCAGCCAATCCTCATGTACGCCCGCTTGGTTCAACTGCTTGAGGATCTCGTAACCACTGGCCGCGAACATGGTGGGAATGCCGACCAGGAAGGCAAACTCGGTGGCTGCCGCGCGGTCATTGGTACCGGCCAGCATGGCGGTGAAGATGGTCGCCGCAGAACGCGAGGTGCCGGGAAAGATGGCGGCCACGATCTGCGCAAGCCCGACCAGGATGGCTACGGTCCAGGTGATGCGCGTGCTTGGGGAGCGCTTGCTGCTCAGGTGTTCGGCTGCAAAGATCCAGAAACCACCGACAATCAGGGCAAGCGCGATCGGCCAAACCGTGTCCGGCAAACTGAAACCCGCCTTGGCCACGAGCAGGCCGAGCATGGCGGTAATCAAGAATGAAACCATGAGTTTCAGCAGGTAATCTCGGTTGTCCGCGTCACGCCAACCCGTCGCCAGTTGCCAAAGCCGCTTGAAGTAGATGAGGGTCACCGCAAGGATGGCGCCGGCCTGGATGACGATGTTGAAGGCATCCGAACGCGCGCCCAGCCAGTGTTGGGCAATCAAGAGATGACCGGTGCTGGAAATCGGCAGGAATTCGGTGATGCCCTCGATGATGCCGAGCAGGATGAGGTTGACGAAATCGGGCATGCGGGAATTTCCGGCAATCCAAAAGCCGCAAGCATAGGCCACAATACGAACCTTGCCACGCCCTGATTCGACCGTGTGCCACGCTTGAGTGAAATTGACGGGCTTCTACGGTGGACCCTGCCTTGACGACTTCCCTGAACGCGGCACTCGCGCGACTTGACCAGGACGCCAGCCTCGGCGCAGATGCCGGGCACGTGGGTCGCATCGCGCGCCTGCGCAACGGCAGCGCCAGCGCGGAGGACTGGAGCGCGGCGGCCACACACCTGTTGCGCATTGATCCGGCAATGGCCCTGGCCGTGCTGGAGCACGCGCTGAATACCCATGCGCGCGAGGCCACGCTGCATTACTTGAAAGGCAATGCGCTGCGCATGCTGGGCCAGGCGCAGGCGGCGGAATCCTCGCTGCGCACGGCCATCGCAATGCAGCCCGCACATGCCGACGCCAGCTTCTCGCTGGCTTTCCTGTTGCGTGAGCAGGGCCGCATGAACGCGCTGGTCGAGGTGATGCTGGATTTGTGGAATCACGCGCCGCGCACCTTGCAATCTGACCAGCGCATTCTGTTCTTCCTGTGCGAGTGCGGTCGCTACGCCGACGCTGCGCGATTGCTGCCGGCCTTGCTTGCCGCGTACCCGGACCATGTCGAGATTGCGCGCAGGGCCGGTGAAGTGGCCATGGTGCTTGGGCAATTCGAAGATGCAGGCAAGCACCTGCGCAGGGCGCTCGCCCTCAATCCGCATCAGCCCTCCGCCTGGTTGCGCCTGGCGCACACGCATCGCTTCAGCGCAGACGATGATCCGGATCTGGGCTTGCTGCGCAGTGCCCGAGCGCGCACCGATCTCGATGCCGATGCGCAATCGGCGATCCGCTTTGCGCTGGGCAAGGCACTGGATGATCTGCAAAGGTTTGGTGAAGCCAGCGAGGTGCTGGCAGAGGCCAATCGCAACTGGCGTGCCGCACGTCCGTGGAATCCGGCAGCGTTTCTTGCCTCGGTTGAGAAGCCCCTGCGACCTCGCGCTGTCGCGCAGGGCAAAGGCGAAGAAGGTGTCATTCCGCTTTTCATCGTCGGCCTGCCGCGTGCAGGCACGACCTTGCTGGAAACCCTGTTGTCTTGTGATTCGGCCGTGCGCAGTCGCGGGGAACTCAACTGGATCGATGCGCTGGCCGCACGTCTGGATGACAAGGCGGATGCCGCAACCGTGCAGGCGGCAGGCTCGCTCTATCTGCGCCAACTGATCCAGGACGATGCGCCGGCTCGCGTGTACATCGACAAGAATCCACTCAACTTCCGTTACCTCGGCTTGATTGCCGCGATGCTGCCGCAAGCGCGCGTGATTCATCTGAAGCGCAATCTGTGCGCTACCGCGCTGTCCCTGTGGAGCCAACATTTTGCACATGAGGCGATGGCCTGGAGTTATTCCTTCGACGACATTGCACGTTTCGCGCGCGGCTATCGCAAACTGATGACGCATTGGCTTGCCGCACCACCGCTACCCATCTTCGAGCTGGATTACGAAACCCTGGTGAGTGATCCGGATACAGCCATCGCCAGCGTGCGAGGTTTCCTGCAATTGCCTGCCGGGTCCGCGCCAGCGAATGCGACATCAACAGCGCCCAT
>SHNG01000071.1 GCA_004295005.1 Gammaproteobacteria bacterium | reverse complement strand
GTCTTCAGTTGCCCAGCATTTCCCCGGCGCCCTGCTCCAGCAGCATGTGTGCAACGCGTTGGCCGAGCATCTCGCCCGCGCTGCGATCGGATGTGTGCGACTCGGCCCGCAACAGGCGACCACTGCTTGCGTCGCCAACCAGTCCATGCAGCAGAAGCCCCGCTTCCGTCTCAATGCAGTGGCCGGCAATCGGCACATTGCAACTGCCGTGCAGCTGACGGTTCATGGCCCGCTCACACTCCACGCAGCGGCGCGTGCCGGCGTCATCGAGCGCGCGTGTCAGCGTGGCCACGCCGTCGTCGCCTGCGCGCTGCTCAATGGCGATCGCGCCCTGGGCAACCGCGGGCAACCAGTCCGGCGCAGACAGGCGCGAACGGATGCGCTCGCCAAGCCCCAGGCGCTCCAGCCCGGCGCAGGCAAGAATGATGGCGTCGTAGTGCCCGGCATCGAGCTTGGCCAGGCGCGTGTTCACGTTGCCGCGCAGGTCCAGCAGGCTCAGGTCCGGGCGCAATGCGCGCAACTGTGCCTGGCGACGCAAGGATGAGGTTCCCACCCGCGCACCCCTGGGCAAATCCGAAAGATGCACATGGGTGTTGCTGATGAAGGCGTCGGCGGCATCGGCGCGGTCCAATACGGCGCCAATGGCGAATCCGGGTTCGAGCTCCATCGGTACATCTTTCAGCGAATGCACGGCGATGTCGGCCCGACCTTCCTGCAAGGCCACTTCAAGTTCCTTGAGAAACAGGCCCTTGCCGCCGATCTCGGCCAGCGGTCGGTCGATGATCTGGTCGCCGCGGGTGGTCATGGGCACCAATTGAATGTCGAGCCCCGCATGCGCGGCGCGCAGGCGTGTGGCGACATGCTCGGCTTGCCACAGGGCGAGCGCGCTCTGGCGCGTGGCAATGCGCAGTCGCTTCACAGCGAACGCACCAGTTTGCGCAGCGCGGGCAGGTTGCGACGACTGACCTCGAGACTGGCATCCGAGCGCTCGAGCTTGGCCAGCACGCGCCCATCCGTGGTTCGCGTCAGGCCGGCGAGGCGATCAAGCGCCACCAGGCAATTGCGATGGATACGCACGAAGCGGCCTCCGAATTCGGTCTCCAGCATCTTCAAGGGTTCCTCGATCAGCACCTGATTGCCGGCATAGTGGACGATCACGTATTTGTCCTCGGCAAGCAGGTAGTCGATCTCGACGATTGGCACCAGCACCAGGCTGCCACGCACGCGCGCGCACAGGTGGCTGCGTTCGCGTCGAACCGGGCTGGCACTCTCGATACGACCCAGCTTTTCTCCACTGAAACGTCCGGCGCGCTCGATGGCCGCACGCAGGCGTTCTGCACGAATGGGCTTGAGCAGGTAATCGACGGCATTGGCGTCAAAGGCGGCGAGCGCATGCTCGTCGTAGGCCGTGCAAAAGACAATGGCGGGCGGATTGACCAAGGCGCCCAGGTGCCGGGCCGCCTCGAGGCCATCCATGCACGGCATGCGGATATCCATCAGCACCAGATCGGGCAACAGCCGCTGCACGGCATCGATCGCCTCGCGACCATCGGCGGCTTCACCGACCACTTCAATGGATTCGATGTCGGCAAGCAGATCAATCAAGCGCTCGCGCGCCAGTGACTCGTCATCCACCACCAGAGCCTTCATTTCATTGCTCCAACCGGCAGGCGCACGGCGACCTGGAATTCCTCCTCACCGGAGTGCACCTGCAGCTGCCCCTTCTCACCGAAATGGTACTCGATGCGCGCGCGCACGTTGGCCAGGGCGTGCGCATTGCCCGGCCGCGCACGGTCGCGCGGCATCGGATTGCGAATGGTGATCTCGATCATGTCCTTATCGCGTTTGCCGATCACCTGCAAGGTGCCGCCCTGGGGCAAGCGCTGGATGCCGTGATAGACCGCATTCTCGATCAATGGCTGCAGCAGCAGCGGCGGCAACGGTTGTTCGCGGGGCAGTGCGGCCACGTCAAGGTCCAGCACCAGCCTTTCGCCGAGACGCAGGCTTTCGATGCGAAGGTACTGGTCGATCAGGTCGAGCTCCTCGCCCATCGTGGCCAAGGCTTCCTGCGTGCCAAGTGCTGCACGGAAAAGGTCCGACAGATCCTCGACGGCACGCTCCGCGTCCTGTGGTCGCTTGCGGATCAGGCTGGCAATGGTGTTCATGCTGTTGAACAGGAAGTGCGGCCGGATGCGCGCCTGCAACGCATCGACCTGGGCCTTGGCCGCGGCGTGCACGCGCTCCTGCCAGAGCTCGCGGACATACAGGTAACGCAGCAGCGCTGCGGCGATCAGGGAGCAGATGGCCGCATTGCCGAGCACGAAGCGCCATCCGCTTCCGCTGGGTCCGGTCAATCCGTAGTCGAGCACATGATCCATGGAATAAACCACGGCGCTGCCCAATCCCGTTGTGATCACCGCGAGCAGCCAGGCACAGGCAAACCCGGCACGAATGGACATGCGCTGCAGGGCTTCGCGCGACGAGCACAGAACCACTGCATTCAAGAGCGCCAGCCACTGTACGAACACGCTGGCCACCGCCAGTTCGCTGATCCAGGAACGCGCATTGCGATGCGGTGCCATGGCGATGACCAGGGCCACGATCTCGGCCACGACCATGAGGGCGAACAAGGTCGGCAGGCTGCAAAACTGCGGCAACCAGTGATGCTTGACCGCTGGACTCGCGGACTTGCTCACGGCGCAGCCACGGGGCGTTTTGTGCGGATGGCGGGCATGGTGCCGTGCGCTCAGTCGGTTGCGGTTGCCAGATGCGCAGCCATCCAGTTGCGCAGATCGAGGATTTCCTCGGCGCAAACCTGATGCGCCATCGGATAGCTGTGCCAATCCACGCCATAACCCAGGCTGCGCAGGAAATCCCGTCCGAGGATGCCGAGCGGCTGCGGCACGATGGGATCGACACTGCCATGCGCCATGAAGATCGGCACCCCGCAATTTTCCTCCGAGCGCTCGTTCGCCAGTGCGTCTGCCAGTGGCACATAGCCGGATAGCGCGATGATGCCAGCCAGCCGCTGCGGATGGCGCAGCCCTCCCGACAACACCATGGCTGCGCCCTGCGAGAATCCGGCCAGAAAGATGCGCGAGGACGGAATGCCGCGCTCAACCTCGCGCGCGATCAACTCCTCAAGTTCGGTCATCGAATAGCGGATGCCCGCTTCGTCCTGACGCTGTGCGATCTCGAAGCCGGTGATGTCATACCAGGCGCGCATGCGTGCACCACCGTTGACCGAGATGGGTCTGATGCGCGCGTGCGGAAACACGAAACGGATGGCCGGCCAATCGCGCGCGATCAGTTCCGGCACGATCGGGCCGAAATCATTGCCGTCGGCGCCCAGCCCATGCAGCCAGATCACCGAGAATTTCGGCGCGGCACCGGTTTCCGTCTGAACGCAGTCAAGCATGGAGAGTCCTGAAGCTGGGAATCAGTTCGCCATTCTACGTGGATGCAGGGCAGACGCCGCTGACTTTTGGCGCATGGCCCGAGTGAGTCATGCCGGTATGATTGCGGGTTTCCTGTCCAACCGGAGCCCGTCCATGCTTCGCACGCCCCTCATCCTGGCCCTGTTTGTGTCCGCACTGGGCGCATCGCCGGCATCGGCCATCACCCTCGACCATGCCATGGCCAACCCGGACTGGATCGGGCCTGCCGTGGAATCTCCCTACTGGAGCGCGGATGGCAGGTCCATCTACTACTCGCTCAAGCAGAAGGGATCGAGCGTTCGCGACCTGCATCGCATGGACGCGGCCGGCGGCAGCGATCAAATCGTTACTCCACAGATGATGAGCGACGCCGACGGCGACCATGCGATCCTTGACCGCGCCCGTACCCGCGCCGCGTTCATCCGCAACGGTGACGTGTTTGTGCGCAATCTGGGCAATGGCCAACTCGAGCAGATCACGCGTTCGCCGCAGGCGGAATCCGATTTGCAGTTTTCAAGCGATGACACCGCCGTGCAGTTCACCGTCGGCAACGACTGGTTTGTGCACGAGTTCGCCAGCGGCGTGACGGGGCCGGCCGCGATTGTCCTTGCCGAGGAAGATCCGCAGGCCAAGCAGCCGGATGACCTCGGCGACTTGCAGTTGCGCCTGTTCTCCACCTTGCGCGACATCAAGAACGACCGTGATGCCAAACGCGCGCACGCAGAGCAATTCCAGGACCAGGACCCCAGCCGCGCCCCCTTGCCGGTTTATCTCGGCGACAAAGTCAAGATCGTCTCCAGCAGCCTGTCACCCAACCGCCGCTATATGGTGGTGGTGACCACGCCCAAGGATTTCGATGCAGGCAAGGTGGCCAAGCTCCAGCACTACGTGACCGAATCCGGCTACGAGGAACAGGAAGACGAGCGCACCCGCGTCGGGCGCAACCTGCCCGCGCCACACTCGCTCTGGCTGGTTGATCTCAAGGATCGCAAGGCGTACGCGCTTGCCATGGACACGCTGCCTGGCATCAGCGACGATCCCTTGAAGGCGGTTCGCGAAGAAAACCGCAAGGCCGGGTTGGCGAAAGACGACGCGGACAGCGCAAAGTCTTCCGACAAGTCCGCCAAATCCAAGGCCCAGCGCGCGGTCACCGCGTGGACCATGTCCTGGAATCGCGACGGCAGCCAGGTCGCGATCCAGTTGCGCGCCATCGACAACAAGGACCGCTGGATCAGCACGGTCGATTTCGGCAAGCACACCCTGATCAGCCAACACCGCCTGCACGATTCAGCCTGGATCAACTGGGGCTTCAACGAATTTGGCTGGAGTCCGAATGGCCAGAGCCTGTGGTATTTGAGCGAGGAGACCGGCTACTCGCATCTGTACAGCAAGCGACCCGGCACCAAGGCCATGGCCCTCACCTCCGGGAAGTTCGAGGTGTCCAACCCGGTGCAGAGCGCGGATGGCAACTGGTTCTACCTGCGCAGCAATGCCGAAGCCCCGTATGCCTACGATGTCTATCGCGTGGCAGCCAAGGGTGGTGAGTTGCAACGGGTAACCCGCGTGCAGGGCATGGAGAGCTTCGTCTTGTCGCCGGACGGGAGCCGCCTTGCCGTGTTGCAGTCATCCACATACACGCCGGCGCAATTGGCCGTGCACGCCGTGGACGGCTCGCAATCGAAACAGCTCACCGACACACGCACGGCCGAGTACAAGGCGCTCAATTGGCCGAAGCTGGAAATTGTCGAAGTGCCGTCCACGCACACGCGCGATCCAATCTACGCAAAGTTGTACAAGCCTGCGGATTTCGATGCCTCGAAGAAATATCCAGCAGTGCTGTTCGTGCACGGTGCCGGCTACCTGCAAAACACCCTGCTGGGCTATCCCAACTACTTTCGCGAGCAGATGTTCCACAACCTGCTCACCGAAAAGGGATATGTGGTGCTGGACATGGATTACCGCGCCTCGGAGGGCTACGGTCGCGACTGGCGCACGGCCATCTATCGGCAGATGGGCCATCCGGAACTGGAAGACCTGATCGACGGCGTCAACTGGCTGGTGGCCAATCATGCCGTGGATGGCAAGCGCGTGGGCGTGTACGGCGGCTCCTACGGCGGCTTCATGACCTTCATGGCCATGTTCCGTGCACCCGATGTTTTTGCCGCCGGTGCCGCCTTGCGTCCGGTCACCGACTGGACCAGCTACAACCACGAGTACACCTCGAACATCCTCAACACGCCGCAGGATGATCCAATCGCCTACCGACGCTCCTCACCGATCGAGTTTGCCGATGGCCTCAAGGGAGGCCTGCTGATCGCCCACGGCATGCTGGATGACAACGTGCTGTTCCAGGATTCGGTACGCCTCTACCAGCGCCTCATCGAATTGCGAAAGACCGACTTCGAACTGGCCGGCTACCCGCTGGAACGCCACGGATTCGTCCACGCCGATTCCTGGTATGACGAATACCGGCGTGTGCTGGAATTGTT
Source organism: Gammaproteobacteria bacterium (assembly GCA_004295005.1). Classification (GTDB taxonomy): domain Bacteria; phylum Pseudomonadota; class Gammaproteobacteria; order Xanthomonadales; family Rhodanobacteraceae; genus Dokdonella. Next base: position 1,864 of record SHNG01000071.1, on the reverse strand, counting down.
CGAGTCGCACCTTCGACCCTGAACTCGCGTGCATCGCGCGCTGATCAGAAAAATCAGCGCGCTTTCCCAGGGCACCTGGAAGGCGATCTGGCCTTCTTCTTGCTTGTTCGTCAGGGCGCATCCGTCCGATGAGACGCAGGAACTGTGAACCGGTTCAGCCTCGGTAGGGGCAAATTGTCGCAGAATGTTAAGCCTGCGTTATTCCCTTTGCGTGCAGCGTTTGTTAGGCTTCACTTCAAGAAGATCACCCAAGTATCTGTGGGCAAACATAAATGTTGACCCAAAACCTCTGGATCCTGCTCGCGGTAATGGCTTTGGTAGCCATAGCCTGTGTGCGGCGTATTCCGGAAGGCCAGGTTCATTCCATGCGGCGACTTGGCGGCCAGGTACGTTTTCTCGGTGCCGGCATGCATTTCGTCATGCCCTTGATCGAGCGAGTCTCACACCGCATGAGCCTGAGCGGCAGCCAGCTCGAGATCGATGCAAAGCTCAATTCAGGTGGCGATTGCCGTGCCTCGGTCTACTACCAGGTGCTGGATCCGGAACGCGCAGACACGGTGATTGAATCCGTTGACTCGCTGTTGCGCGAGCGCGCGCTTGCCCTGCTCGGCAATGACGGCGCGCCCGGCGAGCCCAATGAGCGTCGCACATGGCTGAAGCAATCGCTGAACACGGAGTTCCGCGAACGCGGATTGCTGGTAACCCGCATTGATCTGCGCAGCGCCGCTTAGGGAAACCCTGAACAACCACAAATTTCGTCACCCCGGCATACGCCGGGGTCCATTTTGCCCTTGATTCCATTGGAACAAGATCAAGATGGGTTCCGGCTTGACCAGCCCTTGGGCTGTTGTAAAGCGCCTCGCCGGAATGACGAACAAAATCAGAGCATCCTAAGCAGGCTTCGAGGGCTGGTTTTCGCCACATTGCGTCGCGATACTGGCAAGCCATTTCCAACCAACCGGTCCCATGTCGATTCGCGAACAGATGAGCCAACGGCTGTGCGCGGGGCTGGCGGCGCTTGGCATTGAACTTCCGACTTCCGTCGTCGCGCAACAGCTTGATTACCTCGAATTGCTGATCCGCTGGAACGCCAGTTACAACCTGACGGCAGTGCGCGATCCATTGGAAATGGTGACCCGCCACCTGCTCGATTCCCTGGCAGTGCTGCCTTTCGTGCACGGCAGCACGCTGGCGGATCTGGGTACCGGTGCCGGCATTCCGGGCATTCCACTGGCCCTTGCACGACCCGACCTAGAGGTTCACCTGGTCGATTCCAACGGCAAAAAGGCGCGCTTCCTGCGCGAGGCGGTTCGTCATTTGAAGCTGGACCAGGCTCACGTGATCGAGGGTCGGGTCGAGGCCGTCAGTGGTCCATTCGACTGCATCACCGCGCGCGCATTTGCCAGCCTGGCCGACATGCTGGGCTGGGGTGGCCACCTGTTGGGCCCAGGCGGACGCTGGCTGGCGCTGAAGGGCAAGTTTCCGCAAGACGAACTCGACCATCTGCCAAGCGGTTTCCGACTGGCTGAAGTGCACGAGATCAAGGTTCCCGGCCTGGATGCCGAGCGCCATTTGCTGGTTCTGCAGCGCCAGCCCGAACCGGCCTGAGCGGGTCAAGGGTGCCCTTGGCAGGTCCGGTTCAACATCGATTCGCTTGAAAATTCCGCAACGGGACGTTGTCAGTTGCGCCCGGCTCACGCAACATGGGCAGTTCAAGAGCGGGTTGCGGGCTGTTTCGCGACCCCGGAAACACCCGGAATCAGCATGACGCGCATCATTGCCGTGGCAAACCAGAAAGGTGGAGTGGGCAAGACCACCACCGCCGTCAATCTCGCATCGGCACTCGCGGAGACGCGCCAGCGCA
>SHNG01000129.1 GCA_004295005.1 Gammaproteobacteria bacterium | reverse complement strand
ATTGGGACCGAGCAGGCCGGTGATCTCGCCATCGCGCGCGGTGAAACTCACGCCATCGACGGCCTTCACCGCGCCGAAGGCCTTGTGCAGATCCTGAACCTCGATCATGGCGCGGCTCCGTTGAAGTCGATGAAATGCGGCAGCGGTCCGAGCACATCGACGCAACCCGCATCGAGCGTCTTCGGGTTCAGTGCATCCATGAAGCCGGCAACCAGCTTCGGCAGGCAGCCGCGCCCGATCACGTTGTGGCCCTGGCCCTTGGCCACGATCAGGCGGGCATTGCCGAGCCCCTTCAGGACCTCCTCGCCGTAGCGTGGCGGGGTGACCGGATCCAGTTCGCCTTCCAGGATCAAGGTGGGAATATCGCCGGTGAGCGGATCATTGAATCCGGGAGGCCTTGCGCCGTGCGGCCAGATCGCGCATTGCGCCGCAATTGCTTCGGCCATCTGGTTGCCGAGCAGACTGTTCTGCATGGCTGGATCGGCTTGCATGCGGTCTGCGTCCTCGGCACAGATCACCGAAAGCTGCATGGCATTGCCGATCAGGTCTTCGAGGCCCTGGGTCATCACGCCGATCTGACCGAGCAGGGGCGCGTCATTGCCCGCCAGGGACTGGGCCACGGTATGCGGGATGAGTGCCGCAGTCTCGGGCGCGTAGGCATACATGCGAACCAGGCCGGCCAAGCCGAAGGCATCCAAGCGCTGTGTTTCCGGCAAGCCACTGACCGGATCGGCAACACGGACTTCACGGGGTGCCGCGCGCAAGGCGTCGCGCAACTGGAGCAGGCTGGCGTAGGGATCGGGAAACGCCTTGGCGCATGCGTGTGTTTTTGCGCAATTGGCAAATTGCGCCTTGAGCGCATCGTCTAGGTTGCGAGCAAATTCGCCGCCCAGCACCAGGCTGTTGGGTGCGACGCTGTCGAGCACGATGCTGCGCACGCCCTCGGGATGGTGTTTGGCGTACTGCTGGGCCATGCGCGTGCCGTAGGAAACGCCAACCAGATCGAACTTCGGCCCGCCCAATGCCTGACGCAACTGTTCCAGATCTGCGACGGCATCGCTGGTGGTGTAGAAGCGCGGATCGGCGCGTTGACTCACCTCGTCAAGGCAGTCGCGCGTGGCCTTGCGCACCCGCTCAAGATCGAACTCCATCGAGCTGTCCTGGTCGCCCAACGATTTGCATTCCAGTGGATTGGATTTGCCGGTGCCGCGCTGATCGAGCAGCAACACATGTCGATGTTTGCCGGCGGCATCGAGTGCGGTGGCCATTTGCGGCCAGGTATCGACAGCCGCCTGGCCTGGACCACCAGCGAGGAAGACGACGAAATCATCATCGGCGGCCTGGCTGGAAGGAATCAGCACAAGCCGCAAGTCCAGCGTGCGCGCGTTCGGCTGGTCGCGGTTTTCCGGCACCTGGAACGGTGCGCAGTAGGCGGAGGTGGTGGCGGCGGAATGCTTGCGTTCGATTTCACAGCGGGTGAATTCAAGTTCACCGAAGCGGAACGACTCTGCGTGGGCGGCAATGCGATAGCGGCCCTGTGAGGCTTCGTCGGCCGAACCTGGTTCGGACTGGTCACGCCACGCGCGATAGCCGATCACGGCGACAAGCACCAGTCCGACCAGCGCGTATTGATGGGATTTCTTCATGAGCGAGATTCGTGCAGAAGGTGTGGATTGGAGATGCGGGAAAGCAAACCGTTCATGGCTTGCCTTGGGGATCGAAGATGGCCTCTATCGAACACTTGAACAGCTTCGCAATGGCAAATGCCAAGGGCAGGCTGGGGTCGTACTTGCCGGTCTCGATGGCATTGATGGTTTGCCGCGATACCGCCAGTCGCTCGGCCAGGTCGGCCTGCGACCAGCCGTGTTCGGCGCGCAGATCGCGCAGACGGTTGTTCATTGGTAGCGCCGGTGGGCCCAAGCCTGGGCTGCGATGTAGATCAACATCAGCGCCGGCACCGACATCAGGAATGGAACTTCCATTATTCCGGCATCATCCAGCAAGCCGATTGCGCTCAGCAGCGGAACCGAAACCGCCAGCGTCAGCATGCCGGCTTCCAGTTCCATGCGCTGGCGCAGTTCATCGGTGTTGCGGATGCGGCGGAATTCCAACACGACGAAGCCGATGATCAGCAGCGCCGGAACCAGCGCGGCCAGCACGCGAATGCTCATCGGCCAGCCCGAATCAAGCTGCACTCCCAGGGTTATCGCGAGCACATAGCCCAGCATCAGCAACGAGGACAGCACCCAATAGTTGCGGGTGGCACCGGCAAACCAGAAGTCCTTCCACATGGCGTTCTCATGTAAAGCAAACTTGACACGAGAATAGGCCTGCGCCGCGCGCATGTCAAGCGTCCTTTACACGCGTTCTTTTCCGGCCTTCCGCCCCGGCCATGCCTCAGCGAGAGGAAATATATTTTTCCCGTCGCACCTGCGGTACCGGCAGGCCGATTTCCTTGAGCAGGTTGAAGGTCTCGTCGACCATGTCCGGATTGCCGCACAGATAGGCGATGTCATGCGCCGGGTCCGGCTTCAGCGCCGCCAACGCCAACTGCACGCGGCCGTGGATATCACCTTCGCGCGGCACCGCCCGTGGTTGTCGGCTGAAACAAGGATGGAAGCGGAATCCGGGCGTGGTGCGGGCGAACTCGGCAAACTCATCGCCGTACAGCAGCTCCGCCTCGGTGCGCGCACCGTAGATCAACTCGAAGGTGCAGCCGCGTCCGCCATGCAGCTTCGGAATCAGCGGCAACATGGCCCGATACGGTGTCACGCCGGTGCCGGTGGCAACCAGCAGGTAGCGCGCATTCTTGTCCGTGTCGAACAGGCAGAAGCGTCCGTAGGGTCCGCTGGCTTCGACCGTGCCACCCACCGCGAGACCACCGAGCAACTCCGTGGCCGCACCGCCATCGACATAGGAAACGGCAATCTCGATGGCCTCGACCGGCGCGCCATCGGCGTTGCCCACGGTGCCTACCGAATAGCTGCGCTTGGTCGGCTTGCCATCGGCATAGTGAAAGTGGATCTGGATGAACTGGCCGGGCACGAAGGCAAACGCCTGGCCATCGGCACGACGGAACACCATGTGGCGCACCGCCGGGGCAATCATGTGCGCGGAAACGAGTTGCAGGCTGTAATGGTCGGCCACGGCGAAGAAAGTCGGCAAAGGTAGCCCCTTATACTAGCAGGGCTGGTCCACTCCTCTTCCCGATCGCCACCAAACTTCCACCTCATGAATCCAATCCCTGCTCTCGAGATCCGCGAGTTGCGCAAGGTCTATGCGACCGGAGTCGAGGCGCTCAAGGGCGTTTCGCTCAGCGTGCAACCCGGCGACTTTTTTGCCCTGCTTGGCCCCAATGGCGCAGGCAAGTCCACCTTGATCGGCATCGTCTCCTCGCTGGTCAATGCGAGTTCCGGATCAGTCCAGGTGTTTGGCGTGGATATCGCCAAAAACCGCGAGGCGGCCATGCGCCTGCTCGGCCTGGTGCCGCAGGAAGTCAATTTCAATTTCTTCGAAAAGCCCTTCGACATCCTGTGCAACTACGCCGGGTTCTACGGCGTGGCTCGCGCCGAGGCCAAACGTCGTGCCGAGGAGGAATTGCGTCGCGCGCAATTGTGGGAGAAGGCCTTCACCACCGCACGCACGCTGTCCGGTGGCATGAAACGCCGCCTGATGATTGCACGCGCAATGATGACCCAGCCGCGCCTGCTGATCCTTGATGAGCCGACTGCCGGCGTCGACATCGAGATCCGACGCGGCATGTGGCGCATCCTGCGCGAGGTGAACGCTGCCGGCACCACGGTGATCCTGACCACGCATTACCTGGAAGAAGCCGAAAGCCTGTGCCGCAACCTGGCCATCATCGATCGCGGCGAAATCATCGAGAACGGGCCGATGAAAACCCTGCTTTCGAAGCTCGATGTCGAGGGCTTTCTGCTCGATATCGATGGCGAGCTGCCGGCGCAGTTGCCGCACATCGAAGGCATCGCCTTGCATGCCGAAGATCGCCACACCTTGGACCTGGAAATGCCACGCGCCATGCATCTCAACCAGATCTTTGCCCAACTCGACGAGGCCGGCATCCGTGTGCGCTCCATGCGCACCAAGACCAATCGCCTCGAAGAATTGTTCGTGCGCCTGACCGGTTCCAAGGAAGCCGCATGAGCCATCCCAATCTGGTTGCGCTGGCCACCATCACGCGCCGCGAAGTCACCCGCATCCTGCGCATCTGGGCGCAGACCCTGGTGCCGCCGGCGATCACCATGACCCTGTACTTCCTGATTTTCGGCAATCTCATCGGCAGCCGCATCGGTGACATGGGTGGCTACACGTACATGGATTTCATCGTGCCCGGACTGGTCATGATGGCGGTGATCCAGAACAGCTACGGCAACATTTCCTCCAGTTTCTTCGGTGCCAAGTTTGGCCGCCACATCGAGGAAATGCTGGTCAGCCCGATGCCGAACTGGGTGATCCTCGGTGGCTATGTGGCCGGCGCCGTGCTGCGCGGACTGTTGGTCGGCATCATTGTCCTCGGCATCGCGATGCTGTTCACCCGCGTGCGCCTGCCGCATCCCTTCATCACCCTGGCAACGGTGCTGCTGGGTGCCACCATCTTTTCCCTGGCCGGCTTCATCAACGCCGTGTTTGCCAAGAAGTTCGACGATGTGGCCATCGTGCCGACCTTCATCCTCACCCCGCTCACCTATCTCGGCGGCGTGTTCTATTCGGTCGACCTGCTGCCGCAATGGGCGAGCACCATGACCCACGCGAATCCGATCTTCTACATGGTCAACGCCTTCCGCTACGGCCTGCTCAACGACAGCGACGTGTCGATGACGCTCGCCTTTGGCCTCATGCTCGGCTTCGTCGTCGTGTTCAGCGCCTTCGGCTTGTGGCTGCTCAAGCGCGGTGTCGGGTTGCGCAGCTAATCCGGAATTGAAGCGAGCATCACTGCGGCGCGGCCGCTGGCGATTTCGCTGCCGGCGTGTTCGATGCGGAAGGCGTATTGCCAGCTCGACTCACCGCCGAGCAGACGCTCGCCGAATACATCCAGCGATCCGTCCAGGTCATCGATGCGCGAAAGGCCCAGGCTGACATTGCGCAGGGAAACCAGGAATCCCGGTGCGGCACGCTGTCCTTGCGCACGCGCCAGCAAGGCCCCGTGCACGGCCATGGACTGCGCGCCGTATTCACACAGGTGCACGGCACGCAGGATGCCGTCGCTGCGCAGGGGATTGTCCGGATGACGGTGCGAGTCGGTGCGTGCATGGATGCGCTGATCGTTCCACTCGATCACGCTATCGAGCAGACACATGCTGCCCTGATGTGGAATCAGATGGCCCCAATCGGATTTGGGCAGCGGGTTCATGTGCCTTTCGCTCGACCCTTGCGCGCCATCAGGATCGACAGGCAGAAATGAAAGCCGACGCCGAGGCTCACGGTGAGGCCAATGGCGCGCAGCACCGGGATTGAAGAAAGTGCGAGCAGCGCAAACACCAAAAGCGCCGAGATCACGCAGACCAGAGTGGCGTGCAGGGTGCGACGCGCTTCGGCGGCATCCGGCGTGCTGCGTTCGAAAAAAAGCGCGTAGTGCAGGCCCAGTCCGGCCGCCAGGGTCAGCGCCACCAGGTGAAACAGCGACAGGGGCGTTCCAGCAAAGCGCAGCACCGCCAACACCAGGATCGTGGCCAGCGTCATCGGGGCCAGCACATGCCAGGCGCGACGCACATCGCGAAACGCGATGAACACGGTGGCGACGAGCAGCACGATGGCAATGCCGAAGGCGTGCAGGATGCGTTCGCGATAGGCCGCCACCAACGATTCTGATGCACCCTTGATGTCGAGCAGGCGCACGGCGCCGTTGGTTTCCCGGGTCACTTCGGCAAAGGCTTGCGCATCGTGCATGCCGATGATGCTGCCCAGTCCGAGCCAGTGATCGCCACGCTTCACCAACATCGCATCCAGACGCGCACCGAGTGGGGATTTTGCATACATCGCAGGCGTCAGCGCCTCCAGTGCACGCGCCTTGGCCACATCCGCAAGGAACGGCTCGAACAGGTCCTCGCGAAACGGCAATCCGGCACTGGCGGCTTCCAGCATGGCGGAAAGCTCCGCCTGATCCGGCAAGCGTGCTTGCCGCTGCCGCTGTGTTTCCATGCTGGGCAGGTAGCGACTGGGCAATTCCGCGCCATCCAGCACACCACGCCCGATCAAGGCATCGATGCGCGGCGATACGCGCTCGGACTCACGCAACACGCCTTCGGCATCGCGGCCTTCGATCACCAACAGGTAACGCACATCCGGCGCGCCGAGCGCAGCGCGCAAGCGGCCTTCGCGTTGCAACAAGTCCTTTGGCACCGGAGTCAGCGCGGCAAGATCGTTTTGCCAGAACGGTGCCGGCGCCAGCCACAGCATGAGCGCGGCAAGCAAAAGCAACGCAGGCGGCAACCAGTGTGGTCGCGGCAATGCTTCCAGCCATTCCCATACCCGGCCAAGGCCCGGTGTCTGTGCGGCATCCTTGAACTTCTCCGGCAGCACGCGCGGCAGCAAATAGCGTGTGGAAAATCCGGCGACCAGCAAGCCGCTGATGGTGAAGACGGCAAGCTGCATGAGGCCGGTTACGCCCGACGCAAAGAAAGCCAGATAGGCAATGCAGGCCGAGGCAATCGCGGTCAGCAGCAGCGACCAAAGACCGCGCACGCTTTGCAGTGCGGTTTCGCCGGCACGTCGATGACTGAGCAGGCGGATCGGATATTCCTGGGCCACGCCGAGCAAGGTGAAGCCAAAGGCGAGAGTGATGCCATGCATCTCGCCGAACATCAGGGCAATCGCAGCGACGCCGGCCAGCGCACCGGAGGCAATCGGCAATGCCGCAAGTCCGAGCACGGCCACGCTTCGATACGCCAGCAGCAGGAGCACGATGAAGCCGATGGTGCTGATGCGACCCAGCCATTCCGACTCCGCGCGCGTACTCGCATTCACCAGCACGGTGAAGTAGCCTGGCCCGCTGATGGTGAGCTTGGCCTGGTCATTGGGCGTCGTGATCGAAGCAAACGCGGATTCCAGTGCAGCGATGGCTTCACCTTGCGCGGCGGGATCAAATCCGGCTGCGCGCGTCTGCACCAAGAGCAAGGCTTCATTCTCGGGCGAGAACCACACGCCATCGCGAACCTGCGGCGACTTCGGCGGCGACCATTGTTCGGCCAAGGCCAGCACTTCCAGGGTTGGGTCGCGCGGCAGCAGGGGCTTGAGCAGTGTTGCAGCCGGTGAACCCAGATCTTCCACCCGCTGCTGCAACTGTTCGGCCAGCACGGCTTCATCCAGCGGCTGTGCATCGAAACTCGAAGTCAACAGATAGCGGTAGGGCAGCCACTGCGAATCCAGCATGTCGGCGTTGAACTCGCCGTTGATGACCTGACTGAAATGCACATCGGCGTGCAACACGCGCAGCAGCTCGCGACTCAAGTGGGCGAGTCGATCCGTCTCGTCGCCACCAATGGCCAGCATCAGCAGGCGCGAACCCGGACCTTCGCCAATCTGCTCCATCAGCAACTGCTGGTCTGCGGTTTGCGCAGGCGGCATGAAGCTGCGCAAGTCGGTGCTGATGCGGATGCCGGCCACGCTGTACCAGGCCAGCAGCACGAGCGCTGCCAGCCATGCCAGCAGCAAACCCAACCGACGTGTGCGCACGGTCACCGGCTTGCGCTTCCCTGCCGGCAGGCATCCTCGAGTCGTTTCCGCGTCAGCGGTTCAGGCAGCGGCAGCGCGGCCTGTTGCTCGACCAGCATGATGCTGGCATCGCCATCGGCTTCGATGAT
>SHNG01000117.1 GCA_004295005.1 Gammaproteobacteria bacterium | reverse complement strand
CGGCAGCGCCCAGCTGTTGATGCGAAGTCACGCCACCTGAGCCACACCGGATCCGTAAAACGGAACCTGCTCACTTCGTGAGCGAACGCTGCTGCTTGATTGCGCAGTTTGGCGACAATCGGGGCATGGCAGACGCCCCGAAAGCGACGAATTCGTCGCGCAATTCCCCTGATTCTCCGTAGCTCACCACCATCCTGTGGCTGCCCACCCGCCTTCAGTGGTGAGTTGGGCTGACTGGCGAATTCTGGGTTTCCCGGTTTCTACGTGTCCCGGTTTCTTCGTCGCGCAATTCCCCTGATTCTCCGTAGCTCACCACTATCCTGGGCTGCCCGCCGGCCTTCAGCGGTGCGTTGGGCTGACTGGCGAATTTTGGGTGTCCCGGTTTCTGCGTTTCCGGGTGTCCCGGTTTCCGGGTGTCCCGGTTTCTCGGGCGTCCCGGTTTCTCCCATCTATCATTGGGTGTCCCGATTTCTATCACGATTTCTATCAGAAAAGCAGCCGACCAATGTCCGAAGCGGCATTGAGGCCGCCGCGGTAGTCGCTTCCGCTTTTCGGAAGGGTGAACGTATACCTGTCGTCACCTTGGAAGGTAATCTTGTAATGCTTGCCGTCCTCGGCGATCGAAAATCCAAGCTCCTCCAGCCCACGCCTACATTTTTGGTCCAGCTTTGTGAACCCACGAAGCAATTCTTTCAATTTCTCACGATACACGCCCGCATTGTCATCGAACTTGTTTGCATCCAACAAAGCTGTCGCAACATGTGCTCGCCGGCTGTCTGCCGGGACTCGACTTTGATAGTCGTTTATGGCATCAATGACGATCGTCGCAATTTCATTTGGATACAAATCCTGCTCGGAACCCGTTTTAAGGCCGACGGAAGACAATGATGGAGTGCGCGACTGATACATCCGCAACTCCGCTTTCAGCCTACCAATCTCGATCTCGGCATCCTCGAGCTGCGCATTCTTTGCGCCGATCTCCTTGTCGAACGCTCCAATGTACTCCTCAACCTTGTCCGATCCAGATTCCTTCAATTGATCAAAGATCTGGCGGGACACCATCTCTTGCACCGACGCCCAAGTGCAACGCTCCAACGGTCGACGGTTGGTGAGCGCGAGACGAACCTCCTCGAAGATGGCCCTAGCCAATTCACCGGGCGTCTCATGCGTTCTCCCAAGAAAGAACGATCTTCGCCCGCCGCCATCTGGCCAGTAGATGCCAATGGAGCCGCCAAAGACATTCTCGGAGTTGGCCTCAAGTTTGAGCCTCAGTGAAAACGGACGATTTGGCTCAACGACCACATGGGCCATCCCAGAAAGATCACTCGCCAAGCGATTTACGTCGATTGTGTAGCCACCGTAGAAGTTTGCGCTAACGTAGACGATGGGAAGACGACATTCACTGTCGCCGACGATGAGCTTGGCGGCCCTTTCTATCTCTGTATTACTGAGGTAGTAGGCTTCCTGACCGACTTGAAGCTCGCCATCCCGCCCCCCGCCGAGCGCTTGCAGCAGCGTTCGAACTACAACTGGCTTCTTTGCGATCGGTAAGCGCGCCGCGGGATGCGTCGATTCGCAGAACACACGAATGGAAACCCAGGTGTCCATGCCATCCCGCGAGAACGTAACCGTGGTTGTCCACTCAAGATCTTCGCCGGTGCGCTTGTAGCGAACTGCCGCAAGGTCCCTTCGCTCTCGTGCTACGCGTAGGGAAATAACAGCCTCATTCCCGCGAGAAGCTGATTGTTGCCCGGCGGAGCCTATGTCGACGATGTCATCTTTCGTAAGCCGAGTGTGCGGGGAGCCAAGAAGCCACTGCTTGACCGCCCCGATGAACGAATCAGAGGTCTGATCTGCACCAACGGGAATCTCGGTTGCGAACGACAGCATGTATCCCCCTGAGGCCTAACGCCTATTCGACGCCCAATGGGGGCGGTATTTCGGTTGTGTAGCACGCCCTTCGGCTTTCGCTTGGAGGAAAGCACCTCCAAGAACCAACAACATCGGTTGATTGAAGGTGCCTGATCCAGGTGCCTATCCTCTCCGCGTTTCGTTTTGCCGGAGTGATGCACGGCACGTTACGCATCGGCTGCCCGTGTCGCAAGTTGAAGTTGGGTCGATGAGCCTTTGCGTTCGGCAACCGGTCAAGCTGCAGTTGCGAAGATGCATCCCTTGCCGCTTAGCGGATCAGTTCATGCTCCAGGGTTGCGGCAGCGCAACTGGCGTTGATTTCGCAATCCCAGTCTTCCATCAGTGCGATCAAGACCAGCTTCTCGAATTCGCGGGCGAAGCGGGCGGTCACCGCATCCGGATCGCGCACGCGCTTGGCGTCGCCGATCAAACCGAAATGCACGTTGCCGTTGTAGCTGAGAATCGAAAGGCCGACACCGATGGAGCCGGATTGCGGTACCCAGAACATCAATTCGCTGACCTCCACACCGGTCAGATACAGCGGTTGTTGCGGACCGGGCACATTGGTCGCCACCGTAGTCGCCTTGCGGCTGAACAATTCCAGCGCCGGTGCCTGCAGGGCTTGCGGCCCCATGCCGAGCGCTGCAAGCAGACCCAGGGTGACGATGGCCTGGCGCGAGCGTTTCAGCTCGCGCAAGCAGGCACCGACCCGTTCCAACCGACGCAGCGGATTGGCCTCGCCCACCGGCAATTCCAGGAACACCAGGCCGAAGTGGTTACCAAGTTTCTTCGCATGTTCCAGCGGACGCAGGTTCACCGGCACGGTGGCGCGAATGGTCAGGCCATCGACTTCGTCACCCTGATCGAGCAGGTAGCCGCGCAGCGCACCGCTGGCACAGGCCAGCAAAACGTCATTGACCGTGCAACCGAGCGCACGACCGAGGGTTTTCACTTCCTCAAGCGGCAACGGATCAGCCCAGGCCACGCGCTTGATCACGCCCAGCGGACCCTTGAGGGTGGTGATCGGATCGTCCGAAAGCAGCAAGGCATTGGCCAACTCGCGCGTGATCTCGCTACCTTCGCGGGCAACGTTTGCCGCCACTTCGGGATCAGCAATCATCTGTGCGATTTTCTCGAACACCTTGTTGCCGATCTTGAGAGCCTTGCCCATGCCGGCCTGGGCCGGCTCCAACATGCGCTGCCAAAGATTGCCGCCATCTCGCTTGAGCCAGGTCTTGGCCAGGTCCGCATGCTGCTGCGGATCGGGCGCGGTATCGGTGAGCGAAAGCATCACCTGTACCAGGGCCAGGCCATCCGCGTAGCAATGATGGATGCGGGCGATGAGCACGCTGCCGCCGCGGTAGTTCTCCACCACATGGAATTGCCACAAGGGCTTGGAGTGATCGAGCGGGGTCGATGCCAGTTCCCCGACAAAGGATTCCAGCTCGGCCTTGTCACTGGCACCGGGCAAGGCGGCCAGGCGCACATGCCAGTCGAGATCGAAGTCGGAGTCGGTCTCCCAGAATGCCCCGGAGGGCGTGTTGACCGCCTTTTGCCGGAAACGCGGATAGGCGAGGAATCGCTCGCCCAGCAATTGCTTGATGCGTGCATGTTCGAGCGGCGCGGCAAACATCAGCACGCCGGTGATCATCATCAGGTTGGTCGGTCGCTCCATTCGCAACCAGGCGGTATCCACCTTGGACATTGCCTCGCGCTTGCTGCCTGCTGACTTGACCATGCTCATCCCCGTTGGATTCACGCCCTGCCCGCCCACAAGTGCTGGCCGTGCGTGGGTTCCCGGCAAGCATCCCGTTCGCCGCCGCAAAACGCAACGCCCGCATGCGGCAACAGGCGAGTCAGGCAAATGCCGCGGTCTGCCCGAATTGCGCCAGATGGCTTGGCTATACTGGAGGCGAAAACCACACCGGAACCCAACCATGACCGTGCTCCTGCGCAAGTCCGGACGGCGCCTGACGATCGGCGCTTTCGTTGCGATTTCCATGTTCATCGCCGCCGGCTGCGGCAAGCACGGCGCGTCGGTGCCCGAAACCCAGGGCCCCGCACCGGTGGCGGCGGAACCGGCCAAGCCGGACGCTGATGCGCGTTTCGAGATCATCTCGGCACGCGCGGAGATGTCGCAAGGGCAACTCGCGCTCACCCTGGAATTCCCCACGGCACTGGTCGGCACGCAATCCTTTGACGACCTCATCAGCGTGAAGGACAGCCAGGGCGCAAACGTCAGCGGAAGCTGGGCACTGAACGAGGATGGCAAGACCCTGCGCTTTCCGTTCGTGCAAGCCAATGCCTCCTACAACGTGCGCGTGGACGGCAAGCTCGCGGCCATCGACGGCGAAACCCTTGGCAGTGAAACAAGCAAGGACATCTTCACCGGTCCATTGGAGCCTGCCGTAGGCTTTGCCGCGCAGGGCAGCGTGTTGCCCGCGCGTGAATCCCGTGGCTTGCCGGTTGTTTCCGTCAACGTGAACGAAGTGGACGTCGAATTTTTGCGCGTGCACGACAGCGAACTGGCCAATTTCTTTGCCGCCTACCAGAAGAACGGCAAGCGCGGCTCCTGGGAGCTCGACCCGGAATACGGCTGGTACAGTCGCGCCGGCAAGCCGGTGGCGGAAATCACCGAGTCGGTGTACAGCAATCGCTTCGTGCTGAACGGCAAGCAAAACGAGCGCTCGCTCAGCTATCTGCCGATCCAGAACATCCCCGAACTGCAAAAGCCGGGCCTTTACTTTGCCGCGCTCAAGCGCCCCGGCACCTTCCGCAGCGAGATTGAAACCAGTTTCTATTTCGTCAGCGACATCGGCGTGCACAGCCGCATCTACAAGGACAAGATCTTCGTGCACACCGCGTCGCTCAAATCCGGCGAGCCGATTTCCGGTGTCGAACTCAGCGTCATCGACGCCACCGGCAAGCCGCTGGTCGAGGGCCGCACTGACGAAAACGGCAACGCCATGCTGGCCTACACGCTCAATGCCGCGCATGTTCTGGTTGCAAAATCGGGCCGCGATGTCTCCATGCTGCCATTCAATCAGCCGGCCCTGGATCTTTCCGATTTCGCCGTGGCCGGACGCAGCCAGGCCTGGTTCGACGTGTTCGCCTGGAGCGGCCGCGATCTGTATCGCCCCGGCGAAACGGTGCGCCTGTCGGCGCTGCTGCGTGACCACGATGGCAAGGCGATCAAGGCACAACCGCTGTTTGCCACGCTCAAGCAACCCGATGGTCGGCCCTATGCGGAAGCACGTCTTGAACCCGGCGAACTCGGCTATTTCGAGTGGTCGCGCCTGATTCCCGAGGATGCACCCACCGGCCGCTGGAATGTCGAGTTCCGTCTCGACCCGGCCAGCAAGGAAGCCACCCAGAGTTTCTCGGTGCGCATCGAGGAGTTCCTGCCGGAGCGCATGAAGCTGTCACTCGACAGCAAGCAGGCGCGGCTTGAACCGGGCGCAGCGTTGTCCCTGCAGGTCCAGGGCGATTATCTGTACGGCGCGCCGGCTGCGGAAAACCGCTTCACCGCACGCCTGACCCTGAGTGCGGATGTGCACCCGGTTGACTCGCGCAAGGACTACTTCTTTGGCGACCCGCTTATCGATCTGCCCAAGGAAGCCAGCGATGTGCTGGACACCAAGCTCGATGCCAATGGCCACCTTGAAACGGACATCAGCGTGCTTGAGGAAACCAAGTCGGCTCCGGTTTCGGTGGTGCTGTCCGGAAGCCTGCACGAGACCGGTGGGCGCAGCGTCACCCGCGTGCTCAAGCGCACGGTTTGGCCGGCGCAAACCCTGGTCGGCATTCGTCCCCTTTTCGATGTTGAGGATGGCGCTTCGGCCAATGCCACCGCCAGCTTCGAGCTGATCAACAGCAACGCCGCTGGCGACATGCTGGCCGCACAGAACCTTAAACTCTCCCTGGTTCGCGAGCGTCGCGACTATCACTGGATCTGGGACAAGGAGAGCGGCTGGCATTTCAACTATGTCGAGCGCTTCGAGAATGCGGAAACCCGCGACATCAATCTCGACGCCGGCAAGGCGGCGCGCATCGACCTGCCCGTCGAATGGGGCGATTACCGCGTCGAGGTGCTGGATCCGGCCACCGGTCTGACCCTGCGTTTCCCGTTCACCGCAGGCTGGAGCTGGAACGACGACAACCGTGGCGGCGAGGCGCGACCGGACAAGGTCAAGCTGTCGCTGGACAAGTCGAGCTACAAGGCCGGCGACACGCTCAAGGTGACCTTGACGCCGCCGCATTCCGGCTCCGGCGTGCTGATCGTCGAATCCGACAGCATGCTCTACACCCGCAATATCGAAGCCAAGGCCGGCAGCACCTTCGAGATTCCGGTCACCAAGGACTGGGAACGCCATGACGTGTACCTGAGCGCTCTCGTGTTCCGTGGCGGCTCCGCGGTCGAGCGCATCACGCCTGCACGCGCGGTTGGTGAAGCCTTCGTGCCGATGGATCGCACCGCGCGCAAGGTCGAGGTGAAACTCGATGCAAGCAAGCTCATCAAGCCGGAAACCGAACTCGCGGTTTCGGTGAACGTGCCGGCACTGGCCGGCAAACAGGCGCGCGTCACGATTTCCGCGGTCGATGTCGGCATCCTCAACATCACCCGCTTTGCGGTTCCGGATGCCAATGCCTGGTTCTTCGCGCAACGTCGCCTCGGCGTGGATGCGTATGACCTGTACGGTCGGGTGATCGAGAGTTTCAGCGGCAGCAATGCACGCCTGCGATTCGGTGGCGATCTGGCGCTCGACGCATTGCCGCAGGCACGCCGACCAACGGCCAAGGTGCAGACGGTCGACTTGTTCTCCGGCCCGGTTGTGCTGGATGCGCAAGGCAAGGCCACGGTTCCGCTGAACGTGCCGGACTTCAATGGCACCTTGCGCCTCAGTGCGCTGGTCTACAGCGACGAGCAATACGGTAGCGGCGACATGGAAACCGTGGTGCGTGCGCCACTGGTTGCGGAAATCAGCACGCCGCGCGTGATGGCGCCGGGAGACCAGGCCCTGCTGGCGCTGGACCTGCAAAACTTTTCCGGTGCCAAGCGCGATTTCCGCGTCAAGCTGAGTGCCGATCATCCACTGGCCATCCGCAAGGGCGAGCGCAGCCTGAGCCTGGAGGACAACGGCAAGGGCACACTCACCTTCGAGCTGGATGCCCTGCAGGGATTCGGTGTCGGCCACGTGCGCGTCACTGCGGAATCCAGCGACAAGGCCGGTGATCCCATCCGCATCGAGCGCTCCTTTGAGATGGTCGTGCGTGCCGGCTGGCCCGGCGTCTTGCGTTCGACGCCGCAGTCACTCGACTCGCTCGCGCCGATCAGCCTCGGTGCCAGCGCAATGGACGGGCTGATCCCGGATTCGGTGAACGCGCGCCTGACCTTGAGCAGCTTGCCACCGCTGCCGTTCTCGGCGGCCCTGGCCGACCTGATCAAGTATCCCTATGGTTGCGTCGAGCAAACCACCAGCAAGGGTTTCGCCGCATTGCTGCTGGATGAGCAGACAGCCGCAAAGCTGCATGTGCCGGGCCTGGATGCCGAGCAACGCAAGGCGCGCATCGAAGGCGCGGTCGGCCGCGTGGCATCGATGCAGACGGGCACGGGTCATTTCTCCATGTGGGGCGGAGAATCCGAAGCCAATACCTTCATCACGCCCTATGTCACCGAGTTCCTGCTCGACGCCCGCGACGAGGGATTCCTGGTGCCTGATTCGGTGTTGCAGAAAGCCTTGCAACGCCTGTCCGATGATCTGCTCTCCGGCGGCCATCCGTACTACAACTACGAACAATCCGACCACATGCGCTTTGCCGACAAGGCCTGGTCTGCCTATGTGCTGGCGCGCGTCAAGCGTGCCCCGCTCGGCACCCTGCGTGCCCTGTTCGATGATGAGCGTGAAAAGTCCCTCACCGCACTGCCGCTGGT
>SHNG01000100.1 GCA_004295005.1 Gammaproteobacteria bacterium | reverse complement strand
CCGTGATGACTTGACGCACTTGTAGGCCGAGCTTGCCCTGATCGCGCGGTTGCGCCAGCGCTGGATCGCGGATGGGCCATACGCGGCCCTCAGCGCATGCGTGCGACAGGCGGCTGCGCGACTGCTTTCGCGTTGGGATGGTCCGCGCTGCGTCACCAATTTCCTGCATCTGGCGGAATTGCTGCAAGGCGAATCGCTGCGCCGTTCAGCGCCCGGCGATCTGTTGCATTGGCTCGGCCAGCGTCGCAACGAAGCGGCGCAACGTCCGGGCATCGATGCCTCCGAGCAGTTGCGGGCGACCACCGATTCGGCAACGGTCGAAGTGCGCACCATTCATCGCAGCAAGGGCTTGCAGTACGACGTGGTGTTTGCCCCCTTCGTGATGGCGGCGCGCGACGAATCGGCTGCGGAAAGGCGCAAGACACCCACTGACTCGGTGGCCTGGCATGCGGCGGATGAATTGCGCATCGACATTGGAAGCCAGCACTGGAGGGAACATGCCTCGGCGCACGCCGACGAGCTGTTTGCCGAAAGCCTGCGCCTGGCCTACGTGGCCATGACGCGCGCGCGACATCGTGTCTGGCTGGCCTGGGCCTTTGCCAATACCGGCAGGAACGTCACCAGTTTTTCGGGACCTTTGTCCTGGTTGTGGTTCAGGTCCGATGACATGCGCGACCCGAGGCAGCTTGCGGGTCTGAAAGACAATACGGATGCTGTTGATGGACGGCTGCAGGCGCTGGCCAAGCGCTCGAACGAGAGCATCTGCGTCGAGAAGCTCGACATGGATGCGCCGGAACCCGACCTCGGCAACATGACCACGTCGCCTCAGCCGCTGGCAGTCGCCGAGTTCCATGGCCACATTGAGCGTCGTCTGCAAACCCTGAGCTACAGTCGCCTGTTTGGCGGCGGTGAGCACGCGCCGCTGGCCGATCATGACGAGAACAGTGATGCGGTTGCACAAGTTTACCCAGGCATCGTCGATGACCCGGTGCCGCAATGGCCGCGTGGCGCCGACTTCGGTACCTGTGTGCACGGCATCCTGGAGACAATTCCATTTGCCGAGCTCGCCAACCCGACAGGCAACGAAGCCTTGACGCGCATTGCCGCCGATCACGGATTCTTCGGTGCGGATCAGGAAATCATCGCCGCCATGGCACGCAACTGCGTGGGAAGCGAGTTGCTGCCCGGTTCCGGCTTCCGGCTCATGCACTTGGGCTCCGGTGAGTTCTTGCCGGAACTGGAATTCCTGTTTCCGCTCGGCGTGGCGCGCATGAGCGAGCTGGAGCGGATCCTGGCGCGTTTTCCTGCCCATGCACGTGGTGAGGGCGAACTGCAGGCGCGGCGCGGCAGTGTTCTTGGACTGATGACCGGCTTCATTGATCTGGTGGCGCGCTGGCAGGGTCGCTACTACGTGATCGATTACAAGACCAATCTGCTCGGTGCAAGTCGCGCCGACTATGCGGCTGCGCGTTTGCCTGCCGCCATCCGCAGCAACGACTACGACCTGCAGTACCTGGTCTATCTGGTGGCCCTGCAGCGATTCCTGAAACATCGCCTGGGTGGGCAATACGACTACCGGCGCCACATCGGTGGGGCCTTGTACCTTTTCGTGCGTGGCATGCGTGATGGTGACAGCGCGGGCATCCACCATGACTGTCCGCCGCTTGAACTGATCGATGCACTGGATGCCTGGTTCACTGGAGATCGCCCGTGAGCGCGTTTGAGCGTGTGCGCGAAGGCGGATTCAGCGCACTGGATATCGCGCTCATGGAGTCCTTGCGCGTGATCTGGCCAGCGAGCAGCGCGGCAGCCTTGCATCTGGCCGGGCTCAACAGTTGGGCCGTGGGCAAGGGTCACAGTTGCTTCACGCCGGAGCTGCTCGATGATTGGCCGGACACCCAGGATTCGGCGTTGCATGCGCAACTGCGTGCGGGCACCTGGCCGCAGGCCGAGTTCATCGGCGATGCATCGAGCGACTTGCCGATCATTGTTGATGGCAATCGCAGTTGGCTGCGCCGCTACTGGCGGCATGAGCGCGATGTGGAAGCGGCCTTGCTGCAAAGGGCACAGCCTGCGCCAATCTCAAGCAATGCCGCCGAGGTGGCGCAGGCCTTGGATGAGTTTCTTCCTGCAAGCAACGAGGCGCAGACGGATTGGCAACGTGTTGCCGCCGCCATGTCCCTGCGTGCGCCGCTCAGCGTGATCTGTGGCGGACCCGGAACAGGGAAAACCCATACCGCGTTGCGCCTGCTTGCGCTGCACCTGCGCTTGTCCGACAAGCCGTTGCGCATGGCCCTGGCTGCTCCCACCGGCAAGGCCGCGCAACGACTGGGCGAGTCGGTTCAGGCCGGTTTGGATGCGTTGCCCTTGAGTGCGAAGGAACGCGATGCGCTGCCCAGTGACGCCAAGACCTTGCATCGCCTGCTCGGCTTTCGTCCGCAATCGGTCGCGCCATTGCACGATGCAGACGACCCACTCGATCTCGACGTGTTGATCGTGGACGAATGCTCGATGGTCGATCTGCCCTTGATGGCCAAGCTGCTGCGCGCCCTGAAGCCGGAATGCCGCCTGATCCTGCTGGGCGATCCGGATCAATTGCCGGCCGTGGAGAACGGTGCGGTATTGGCGAGCGTCGCTGCCAGCAACGGTGACAACGTGTTTTCCGCCCCGGCATGCAGGTGGCTTGCCGATGCCAAGGCGGCCAGGCTGAACCCAGGCGTGGAACAGACCGCCATCGGCGACTGCGTGGTGCGTCTGCAACGCGCGCGTCGCTTTGCCGGCGAATCCGGCATTGCCCGTCTGGTCGGCGCAATTCGGCTTGGCGATGAGGATGCCGTTTTCGATGCGCTTTCAACCAGCGCAGACATCCGCTGGAGTGAGCAGGCGATGGCCTTCGACACGGTGCAAGCCCGCAATGCGGCAAGGTCACACTGGACAGATCTGGCCACCTCGGAATCCCCGCAGGCTGCGTTGGCACAACTGGGCAGCTACCGCATTCTTTGCGCCGTGCGTGAGGGGCCACAAGGCGTGGTCGGACTCAACCAGGCTATCGGCAGCCTCCTGCATGGCGCTTCCAGTGCATCCCTGCATGTCTGCGGTCGGCCGATTCTGGTCACCAGCAACGAACATGCGCTGGGCCTGTACAACGGCGATGTCGGAATCCTGCTTGCCGAGCATGCCGGTGGCCCGCTGCGCGCCTGGTTCACCCGCCGTGACGGGGGCTTGTTGTGCGTATTGCCAACCCAGTTGCCAGCGCATGAGAGTGCCTACGCGATGACGGTGCACAAGGCGCAAGGCTCGGAGTTCGACATGGTGGATTTGGTGCTGCCGCAGCAGCCCCATCCGCTGATCACCCGTGAGTGGCTGTACACCGCCGCCAGCCGCGCGCGTCGCGAACTGCATGTCCACGCCAGTCGCGAAGTGATCCGCGCCGCACTGCCCCTGCGCACGCGGCGCATCAACGGGCTGCATTTCTCCTGAAGGCGCTGGGCTCGGTGTTTTGGTGTTGGCAACAACACCCGCAGCCGCCCGTGTCTTTGCCGATGCCCCCAGCGCTTGCGTTATCCTGCACGCATGAACAATAGTCGTTCCCATGATTCCATCCGCGCCGTGCTCTGGCGTGGCGACCGCCTGCGTTTGCTCGATCAGCGCAAGCTGCCCTTCGTAGAAGATTACATCGACTGCCAGAGTGCCGATGAGGTGGCGCAGGCGATCCGCGATCTGGTTGTGCGAGGTGCGCCGGCGATCGGCATTGCCGCAGCCTGGGGCGTGGTGCTGGCCGCGCAGCGCGGACGATTCGCACTGGACACCGCCTTGCCGATCTTGCGCGCGGCACGTCCCACGGCGGTCAATCTGATGTGGGCGCTGGATCGCATGCAGGCCCGCGTTGCGGAGGGTGCCGATGCCATCGCGCTGGAGCACGAAGCGCAGGCGATCCAGGACGAGGATCTGGCTGCCAATCGGCGCATGGGTGCGCTGGGCGCATCCCTGATTGAACCCGGTTCCGACGTGCTCACCCACTGCAATACCGGGTCATTGGCAACGGCGGGTTACGGCACGGCGCTTGGCGTCATCCGCGCCGGATTCAGCGAAGGCAGGATCCAGCACGTTTACGCAGGAGAGACGCGTCCCTGGTTGCAGGGCGCACGCCTGACCATGTGGGAACTGGTGCGCGATCAGATTCCAGCCACCCTGATTGCCGATTCAGCAGCATCGCACCTGATGAAATGCGGCCAGGTGAAGTGGGTGATCGTCGGTGCCGACCGCATCGCGGCCAATGGTGATGTCGCCAACAAGATCGGCACCTGCCAGTTGGCCATCGCAGCCCGTCATCACGGCGTGAGGTTCATGGTGGTTGCACCATCCTCTACGGTTGATCTCACCACCGCGCACGGGGATGACATCGAGATTGAACTGCGCGATCCGACCGAGCTGCTGAGCCATGCCGGATCGCGCACGGTGGTCGAAGGGGCGCAGGCGTGGAATCCGGTGTTCGATGTGACGCCCGCCAATCTGATCGATGCCATCGTCAGTGAGCGCGGCATCATCGAAAGACCCGATACCGGGAAATTGCGCACGCTGTTCGGTTGAGTTGCCGCTTCCCGACGCGACGTTCGCAAATCAGGTGGCCCATCAAGCGGAGCAAGCTCCGCTCTACATATCTGACCACGTGCGTGTGCGACCCATGGCGTCGAAGATTTTCTCCCTCTACCGCGGGCGAGAGAGGGCTGGGGTGAGGGTGGATCAACGCGCAAGATCCAGCTCGAAACGACACCAGGAACCATCCAATTGTCTCCAGAGGTATCGACAAATCTCCCCCTCTCCCGGTGGCGGGAGAGGGCTGGGGTGAGGGTGGAATGGCAAGCAAGCCCCAGCCCTGTTCAAGCTCGCAGATCAGCCCCCATCCGTGCTAAAATTTCGCGTTTTCGCCGTGCCCATTCCGGCGTTGCGACAGGGTCGATTTGACGGCCTTAACGTATTGATTCAAAAGGAATAAACATTCAATGGCCGAGTTCGCCAAAGAAGTCATACGCGTCAATATCGAAGACGAAGTCCGGCAAAGCTATCTCGACTACGCAATGAGCGTGATTGTCGGTCGCGCGCTGCCTGATGTGCGCGACGGATTGAAGCCCGTACACCGGCGAATTTTGTACGCCATGCAGGAGTCCAGCACGGTCTGGAATCGGCCCTATGTGAAGTGCGCGCGCGTGGTCGGTGACGTGATGGGTAAATACCATCCGCATGGCGATTCCTCGATCTACGACGCCATGGTGCGCATGGCCCAGGACTTCTCGATGCGCTACCTGCTCATCGACGGCCAGGGCAACTTCGGTTCGGTGGACGGCGACAACCCGGCGGCCATGCGTTACACCGAATGTCGCCTGCATCGACTGAGTTCCGAACTGCTCGCCGACATCGACAAGGAAACCGTCGACTTCCAGCCGAACTACGACGAGAAGGAACTCGAGCCCAGCGTTCTGCCCGCGCGTATTCCAAATCTGTTGGTGAACGGATCGGCAGGCATCGCGGTCGGTATGGCGACCAATGTGCCGCCGCACAACCTGAGTGAAGTGCTGTCGGCCTGCATCGCGCTGATCGACGATCCTGAACTCGGTTTCGATGATCTGCTGCGCATCGTGCCCGGTCCGGATTTCCCGACCTCGGGCATCATCAATGGCGCGGCTGGCATCGTCGAAGCGTACAAGACCGGACGCGGCCGCATCCTCGTGCGCGCCAAGGCGGAAGTTGAAACCGAGGCCAACGGCCGCGAGACCATCATCGTCAGCGAGCTTCCATACCAGGTGAACAAGGCTCGCCTGATCGAGAAGATTGCCGAGCTGGTCAAGGAAAAGAAGATCGAAGGCATCTCCGAGCTGCGCGACGAGTCCGACAAGGACGGCATGCGCGTGGTCATCGAGGTGCGCAAGGATGCAATGGGCGATGTGCTGCTCAACAACCTGTACCAGCAGACCCAGTTGCAGGTGACCTTCGGCATCAACATGGTGGCGTTGGTCGATGGCCAGCCGCGCACGCTTGGCCTGCGCGAGATTCTCGACGCCTTCCTGCGCCACCGCCGCGAAGTGGTCACACGACGCACCATCTTCGAGCTGCGCAAAGCGCGTGATCGCGCCCACATACTCGAAGGCCTGACGGTTGCGTTGGCCAACATCGATGAAATGATCGAACTGATCAAGACTTCCGCCTCCAGTGACGAAGCCAAGCAGCGCATGCTGGCGCGCACCTGGGAGCCGGGTTTGGTGCGCAGCCTGCTGGCCGCGGCAGGTGCGGATGCCTCCAAGCCGGAGCGTCTGGATCCGGGCGTGGGCCTCGGCGATGCCGGCTATCAGTTGTCCGAGACGCAGGCACAGCAGATCCTGGAAATGCGCCTGAGTCGCCTGACCGGACTGGAGCAGGAAAAGCTCACCGACGAGTACAAGGAACTGCTCAAGACCATCGCCGGCTTGATCGAGATTCTCGAAGACCCGGCGCGTTTGCTTGCCGTGATCCGCGACGAACTCGTTTCGCTGAAGGACGAGTTTGGCGACAAGCGGCGCACGCTGATCCAGATCAACCAGGACGACCTCGACACTCTCGACCTGATCGAGCCGGAGGACGTGGTGGTTACGCTCTCGCATGCCGGCTATGCCAAGCGCCAGCCGGTCAGCATCTATCGCGCGCAGCGACGTGGCGGCAAGGGACGCTCCGCATCGGCATTGAAGGACGAGGATTTCGTCGAACGCCTGTGGATCGCCAACACCCACGACACATTGCTGACCTTCACCAGTACCGGGCGCGTGTACTGGCTCAAGGTGTACCAGATGCCGGATGCCGGGCCGAATGCGCGCGGCAAGCCGATCATCAACCTGTTGCCGCTGGCAGAGGGAGAGAAAGTACAGGCGATCCTGCCGGTGCATGAGTATTCGGAAGATCGCTTCCTGCTGTTTGCCACCGCCAACGGAACCGTCAAGAAGACCGCGCTCACCGAATACGCTTACCAGTTGCAGAAGGGCAAGCGGGCAATCGGCCTGGCCGAGGACGATGCCCTGGTTGATGTGCAGATCACCGACGGCGAAAGCGACATCATGTTGTTTGCCTCCAATGGCAAGACCGTGCGCTTCGATGAAAGCACGGTGCGCCCGACCGGTCGCACCTCCAGCGGCGTGCGCGGTATTCGCCTCGGCAAGGGCGAGCGCGTGGTCAGCCTGATCGTGCGCAATGGCGATGGTGACATCCTCACCGCCACCGAGCGCGGCTACGGCAAGCGCACCGCGGTGGATGAATACCCACGCAAGGGCCGCGGCAATCAGGGCGTGATCGGCATCCAGTGTTCGACGCGCAATGGCGCCTTGGTCGGAGCCGTGCAGGTCAGCGAATCGCACGAGTTGATGCTGATTTCCAACCAGGGAACGCTGGTTCGCACTCGCGTTGCCGAAGTGGCCAAGGTTGGACGCAACACCCAGGGCGTAACCCTGATCCGTTTGCCGGATGACGAGAAACTCGTGGGCTTGGTGCAGCTTGATGCCATGGAAACGGACGGCGAAGAAGCCGACACCAATTCCGACAGCACCGACGCCACGCCACCCCCCGCCGACGCGTAGAGCCGAGCTTGCTCGGCTGCATCCGTGGCGTTGCCGCAAGCGGAGCAAGCTCCGCTCTACGTTCTCGCCGTTGTAGAGCCGAGCTCGCTCGGCTGCATCCGTGGCGTTGGGGCAAGCGGAGCAAGCTCCGCTCTACGTTCTCACCGTTGTAGAGCCGAACTGGCTCGGCTGCATCCGTGGCGTTGCCACAAGCGGAGCAAGCTCCGCTCTACGTTCTCACCGTTGTAGAGCCGAGCTTGCTCGGCTGCATCCGTGGCGTTGCCGCAAGCGGAGCAAGCTCCGCCCTACGTTCCCACCGTTGTAGAGCCGAGCTTGCTCGGCTGCATCCGTGGCGTTGGGGCAAGCGGAGC
>SHNG01000086.1 GCA_004295005.1 Gammaproteobacteria bacterium | reverse complement strand
CCAGCGCTGCAGGATCACTCAGTTCGCCGACCACCTCGTAGTGGCGGACCAGCGGCTCCATGTCGAGCAGGTATTGTTCGTCGTCGGGGTAATAGACCGAGCGGTCGGGGTTCTCGCCGGCAAACGCGCGCACCGCGTCCATGGATTCCCACAGGGATACCAGCAGGAACTCGCAATGCTCGCCCTGCACGCGCCGCAGCACATTGACCCCGCGATTGCCGCTGGTTTTGGCGTAATCGCGCAGACCGGTCTCGCGCAGGTAGTCCAGGTAGTCGTCGGCTTTTTCGGCAAGCGTGATGCCGCGCCAGATGCGTGCAATCATGGATGGCCTCCGCCAATCGGGCCGTCGATCATCGCATAGTCTGACCGGCTTCAAAGCACGGCGCAGCAAATCGAATGTTGCGTTCCCGTGATGAAGCGATGGAAGGACCAGGCGCATGCCGCAAAGCGCGGTTAGACTGCGGAATATCAGGCGTTTGCGACGGGAGGAAACGGGACATGTGGATTGATCTCGGAAACATTGCGTTGGGCATGGTGCTGTTGCTGCTCGGCAACGATTCATTTGCGCACGGCGTGGCCGGTTGGGCCGCGCGTTGCTGCAAGGATGCGCTGGCCATCGCCTGGGGTTCCAGCGTGGCAGCGGCCCTGGTCCCGGGCGCCGCCTTGATCATCGCTGGCCATTGCATGCAGCAGCCGGAGCTTGCCATCGGTGCCCTGATTGGTGCGTCCATCGCCAACCTGGGCGTCACCCTTGCGCTGGCCGCACTGGTGGCACCGCTGCTGGCGCGCCTGAAGTCGCTGGCATTGCTCAACGTGGCCTTGCTCGGAGCCGTGGTGCTGGTCTGGTTGCTGGGTGTTGATGGCCTGTACGCGCGCATGGATGGCGGCATCCTGCTGGCTGCCTTCGTGCTGGTGGCGATCCTGTTTCTTGCCAGCGTGCGTCGCGAGCGGGCTGCGTCGCGCCCGCTGTTTGAGCGCAGCATGCGTGAGTTCGGTACCGGCATGCTGCTTGTGCGTCTTTTGCTCGGCGCGCTGTTGCTGGGTCTCGGCAGTTGGCGACTGGTGCTGGGCGGCAGCGCGCTGGCCACTCATCTCGCCTGGAATCCGCTGATTGTCGGCTTGCTGGTGTTGGGCCTGGCGCTGGCGCTGGCTGGCCTGCCCAATGCGCTGGCAAGCGCGCGTCGCGGCCATGGTGAGTTCGCCTTGGGGCAGGCGCTGTATGCGTCAATGGCCAGCCTGTTGTTCCTGCTCGGAGCCGTGCTGCTGTGGCAGCCCTTGGCCAGCGTTCCCTCGCTGATGCGTTTTGAACTGCCGGCCCTGTTCGCGCTGGCTGCGGCCACGTACCCGATGATGCGCAGCGACGGTGCCTTGTCGGGTCGTGAGGGCGGCATTCTCCTGGCCGCCTGGCTGCTGTTCGTGGTTGCCGAGCTATGGCTCACTTTCGCCTGACAGCTTGCTGAAAAAACCATCTGCGTTGCCATTGCTGCGGTAAAAACACGCTCAAAATGCCCATTTACAGCAGGTAAACCGCGCTTTTTCGCCTGCTTGTGCCATGCATTGGCTGCCTCGCCCGCGTTTTTCAGCAGCCTGCTGAGCGGTGCGCCGATATACTGCGCAGCTGGCTGGTGCGGGCATTTTGGCGCGAGCTCATGCAAACATCGGGGTTGGGAGGTGTAGCAAATGATCTGGATTCTCGTGCTGCTGCTGTTGGCGGCGCTGGGCGGGGCGGGGTTTCTGGCCATGCGCTGGTCGGAAGAACGCAAGGCCAACCAGCGCTTGCGCAGCGAGCGCATGCAACTGGCTGACGAGGTCGAATCGCTGAAATCCAGGCAGAACCGCCTCTTGCGCAGCGTGCCGATGTCGCACGTGGGTTCGGTGGCCAACCAGGTGGCGCGCGAGGTGGATTCGCCGATCGGATTTGCCCACAGCCAGCTTGAAGGGGTAGGGGAGTTGCTGGACGACTACCGGCAACTGGTGAAGAACTACGACGCGGCGGTGCAGTACTGCCTGCAGCCGGTGGAAATGATTTTTGGTGCGGACAAGGCCGGCCTGGACCAGTTGGTCAAGCACGTCGAGGAAGCGCGCCGACGCCTGTTCCTGGCCCGCGTGGAACTGGAAAAGAGCACTATCCTCACCGACTCCAAGGCCATCCTCAACGATGCAGTCAGCGGCCTCGGTCGTTCATCGACCCTGGTCCAGAGCCTGCGCCGCCTGACCCG
Organism: Gammaproteobacteria bacterium; assembly: GCA_004295005.1. Taxonomy (GTDB): domain Bacteria; phylum Pseudomonadota; class Gammaproteobacteria; order Xanthomonadales; family Rhodanobacteraceae; genus Dokdonella. Next base: position 6,046 of record SHNG01000086.1, on the reverse strand, counting down.
CGCCGACAGCGAGGGGCTTGAGGCGGTGGATCTGCATCAGCTCATCGATTCGGTGCTCAACCTGACGGCCGTGGCCTGGGGTGAGCGCCTCGTTATCGTGCGTGAATTTGGAGATTTGCCAAATGTCACCTGCATGCCGGCGCAGATTGCCCGGGTTTTCCTCAGCGTGCTGGACAATGCCGCCCTGGCCATCGAAGGCCGCGGCCGGATCACCGTGCACACGCGTGCAGGCGGTACGCGCAATGTCGAGATCAAGATCAGCGATTCCGGTTCCGGGATTCCCGGTGGATTGCTGCCCGAGGTGTTCGATCCGTTCACCAGCGGCCATGGCGATTCGCTCGGCCTTGGCCTGCACCTGTCGCAGGCCATCGTCAAGGCGCATGGTGGAACCATCAATGTACGCAGCTCCTCCGGCGAGGGCACGGTGGTGGTCATCAGTCTGCCGATTACAGCCGCTGCGCAGGCCGCCGCGCTGGCGGTTGCCCGACACTGATCTCTGCGCATGGGCAATCCCGTTGCGCTGGTTCTGGGAGCCAGCGGCCAGATTGGACGCTTCCTGGTACCGCGGTTGCTTGATGCGGGTTGGACGGTGCTTGCGGCAAGTCGCCAGCCGCGCGTGGCGCGGCATCCCGGCCTGAAATGGCTGCAAGGCGATTTGTTTTCCGGCCTGGCCCCGCTGCCGGCAGTGGACGCGATCTTCAGCCTGGGTCCGCTTGACGGGTTCGCGCGCTGGTTGGCTTCGTCGCACTTGCACGGGACACCCCAGATTCTGGCCCTGGGCTCGATGAGTGCCCTCAGCAAGCGCCAATCCCGTGATCCGCATGAAAGCCTGCTGGCCCAGTCCCTGCTCGACGCCGAAGCGGGGCTGGAATCGGCTGCGCGCTCGCGTGGCCTGGCCTGGACAATCCTGCGCTGCACGCTGATCTATGGGGCGGGAATCGACCGCAGCCTGAGTCCGCTTGCGCGCCTTGCGACCAAATACCGCATCTTCCCGAGGCTTTCGTTTGCCAGCGGCTTGCGTCAGCCGGTACACGCCGGCGATCTGGCCGAGGCCTGCCTCTTGGCAGTCGGCAATACGCAGGTCGATGGCCGCATCCTGTCGGTGGGCGGCGCGGAACGTCTGCCGTTTTCAAGCATGCTCGATCGCGTGATCGACTCCCTGCCGATGAAGGTGCTGCGTGTTCCGCTCAATTTGGCCGCGATGCGGCTGGGCATGGGACTGGCGCGCCCGTTCCTGCCTGGGCGTATCCCGGGTCCGGCCTTCCTCGAACGCTTGTCTGCGCACCTGGTGGCCGATGATGGGACTGCCCGTGAGCTGTTGGGGTGGTCGCCGCGTGGCTTCGCTCCGGTTGCCTCAACCTGGACGCCGAAAGCCTTGTTTTGAGTACTCGTGAGTTCACCATTCTTGCGCGTATGGTGCGGCGCAACATCCTGTTGTTACAGGTGATTTTTCGTTAAGCGGACGTTGCCAACGCCCGTTTGAACGGCCTAAGATGGCTGCGCTGAAATTCCACGAGAAGGGGATTCAAATGCAGGCCCGATTGATTGCGGCAGCGTTGCTGCCGTCCATTTTCCTCGCCGCATGCGGCGGTGGAAGCAACAGTCCCCGCGCGGTCGATACGCCGCCGGCCACCAACAACAACGGATCGCCGGTCACCGCGGTGATCACCGCCCGCTTCAATCCCTCAGGTGGCGTGGTGCCGTTCCCGAGCAACCTGCTGCTGTCGGGAACCACCGATCTGACCCTCAACATTCCGGTTGCCAATGCGAGCAATTTCGGCGATCCGAAAGTGGCCATGAATGCGCTCGACGGCTTCGGCACCACGACCCCGATGACCACCACGTTCTCGGCGCCGCCGAGCCCGAGCACCCTGGTCGCCGGTTCCTCGATTCGTGTCTTCCAGGTGACCCTGAGCGGTCCGGGCGGCGGTGTCACCGGCATCGTGCGCGAACTCACCCCGAATCTGGAATATGTGGTTGCGCTGACGCCCTCGGATACCAGCGGCCGAACCCTGGCCATCGTGCCGACCAATCCGCTGCAGCAATTGAGTTCGTACCTGGTGGTGCTCACCGACGGAATCACCGATGCAGCCGGCAACGACGCAACGCCGGACCAGACATACTTCCTGGCCAAGCGCACCACGCCGATTTGCGTCAACGGTGTCTCGCAGGAACCCCTGCTGCCCAACGCCACCGCTTGCGCACTCGAGCCGCTGCGCCGCCTGACCAACTCGCAGGAAGCCGCGGCCAGTGCCGCCGGCATTCCACCCAGCAAGATTGTGCTGTCCTGGGTCGCTACCACGCAGAGCGTGACGCCGGTACTCGGCGCGGTGCAGGCACGCACGGCGGCATCGCCTGCTGCTCCCACGCAGATTGCCCCGACCGGTTTCAATCTCTCCCAGCTCAATCCGGCCCTGCCGCCGATAGCCGATGTCTACATCGGCACCATTGACCTGCCGTATTACCTCGGCGCGCCAACGGCCGAGAATCCGACCGCGCCGCTGACCGGATTCTGGAAGGCGGCACCGGGTGCCTACATTCCGCCGTTCGCCGGTCTGCTGGATCCCACCTCGACCAATGTCACCTTTGCCAATCCGCTGCCGGTGGCCGGAACCACGCAGAAGGTGCCCCTGGTGTTGACCATTCCGAACGCGGCATCCGGCAAGACCAAGCCGGCCGCCGGCTGGCCGATCGTGATCTACCAGCATGGCATCACGCGCAACCGCACCGATGCCTTTGCCGTTGCCGGCACCCTGGCATCGCAGGGTTTCGCCGTGATCGCCATCGATGCACCGCTGCATGGCATCACCGATCCGGCCAATCCGCTCAATATCGCCAATTCGCCATTTGCACAGTTGGGCGCGCGCGAGCGCACCTTCAATCTCGACTTCTCCAACAACTCCACCGGCGCAAGCGGTCCGGACGGCATCATTGATTCTTCGGGCAGCTATTTCATCAACCTGACCAGCCTGCTGACCTCGCGTGACAACCTGCGCCAGGCAGTGGCTGACCTGCTGGTGTTGGCCAAGGCCATTCCGAGCGCGCACTACAGTTCCAGTGCCACCGACTTCGATGGTGCACGGATTTCCTTTGTTGGCCAGTCCCTTGGCGGAATCATCGGCACCGTGTTCATGGGCGTCCAGCCCAATGCCCAGGTGGCGCTGCTCAATGTGCCCGGCGGCGGCATCGCCCGCCTGCTCGAGTACTCGCCCCGCTTTGGCCCAGTCATTCGCGCCGGACTTGCCGGTGCCGGTCTGACTCCGGGAACGCCGGACTATGATTCCTACTTTGGTGCCACCCAGACGGTGATTGAATCCGCCGACCCGGTGAACTGGGCACTGGCAGGCAACAACAGCCTGCTCGGTTCCAAGCGCCTGCTGTTGCAGGAAGTGGTGGGCAGCAGCACATCGCAGCCTGACCAGGTGATTCCGAATGCGGTGCCAGGCGCGCCACTGTCGGGTACCGAGCCTTTGATCCGCACGCTTGGACTGGCCAGCATCACCCAGACCACGCAATCGGCAACCGGCATTCGAGGCGCTGTTCGCTTTACGGCCGGCGACCACGGCTCCTTGCTGAGTCCGGTGGCATCCCCGGCAGCCACTGCCGAAATGCAGGGTGAAATGGCCAGCTTGCTGGTCAGCCAGGGCGCCGCCGTTCAGATCACCAACCCCAGCGTCATTCGCACGCAGTAACCCTCTGGTATCGGAGTCCAGTATGAAGACTTGCAAAACCATCCAGAGCGGCAAGCGCATGCGCAACCCGGCTCTGTCCACGCTTTCCCTTTCGCTGGCCATTGCCTTGGCCGGTTTTGGCGGAAACGCCATGGCCATCGAATTTGGTGACCAGGAAGGCTTCCATGGCACCTTGAACACCACGCTTGCCTACGGCATCGGCTGGCGCACGCAGGATCCCTCCGACGATTTGATCGGCAAGGCCCAGTTCGATCCGACGGTCAGTGTGCTCGGTCTCGGCAGCCCGGCGCAGCGTGCCGCGCGTGGCCGCTTCTCGGTCAATGGCGATGATGGCAACCTTGCCTACGACAAGTGGTCGCCGATTTCCAATGCGGTCAGCGCAACCGTTGAACTCAGCCTGCGTTACGGCTCGAACTGGGGCGGATTCATCCGCGCCACCGGCTTCTATGATGCCGAGAACAATGATCGCGACAACCTTTCGCACGGAGCCAAGACCCGTGTCGGTACGCAATCACGCATCCTCGACGCGTTCGTGTTCCACGACTTCACGATGGCGGGCAACCAGGCCTCGGTGCGTTTCGGTCGCCAGGTGGTCAGTTGGGGTGAGAGCACCTTCATCCAGGGCGGCATCAACGCCATCAACCCGGTCGATGTTTCCAAGCTGCGCGTTGCGGGTGCCGAGCTGAAGCAGGCCTTCCTGCCGGTCAACATGCTGTGGGGTTCCTACAACTTCACCGACGACTTCTCGGCCGAAGCGTTCTACCTGCTCGACTTCCAGAAGACCGATCCGGATCCTGTTGGCACATTCTTCTCGACCAACGATTTTGCCGTCATCGGCGGAAGCTACGTGATGCTCAACTTCGGCACGGTGCCGCAGCCAGTCATCAATCCCGACCTGTACGAGGAAGTTTGCGTCGATGGCAACTTCGCAGCCAGCGACTCCGGCCTGCCGGCCAACCTGGTTGCCGCCGGATGCAGTGCTGCATTCCCGCGCAGCAAGACACGCGAAGCCGGTGACAGTGGCCAGGGCGGTATCGCCTTGCGCTACTTCGCGGAGAGCCTGAACAACACCGAGTTCGGTTTCTACGCGATGAACTACCACAGCCGCGTGCCGTTGATCAGCGGTATTGCGGTCGTCAACACGGCACCCAGCAGCGGTTCGTTCTTCACCGAGTATCCGGAAGACATCCACCTGTTTGGCGTGAGCTTCAACACCTCGCTGGAAGCCAGCGGCATCGCCCTGCAAGGTGAATTGAGCTATCGGCCGAACCAGCCGTTCCAGGTCGATGACGTCGAACTGCTGTTTGCCGGACTGTCGCCGCTCAATGCCGTGATTCCGCAGCCCTACCTGCAGTTCCGCAGCCAGCTCGGCAACTTCGCTCCAGGCGAGGAAATCCGCGGCTATGAAAGGCACAAGATCGCCCAGTTGCAGTTCACCGCAACCAAGGTGTTCGGACCGGGCAACTGGCTCGGTGCGGACCAGATTGCCCTGGTCGGTGAAACCGGATTCACCCATGTCGACCTGCCGGACAACCTGCGCTTCAACGGCGATGGCACCGATACCGGTGGTGGTCCGGACGTGACCTCGGGCGCGGGACGCAATCCGATCACCTTGCGCAACGGTTTCCCGACGCGCTTCTCGTGGGGCTACCGCTTGGCCGCGCGTGCCGACTACACCAATGTCTGGGGTACGCCGATCAACCTGTCGCCGCGCCTTGCGTTCTCGCACGACGTCAATGGCTTCACGCCCGGACCGGGCGGCAGCTTCGTCGATGGCCGCAAGTCGGTCACCATCGGTACCGAAGCCAATTACCTCAACAAATGGGTGTTCGACATTGCCTACACCAATTACTTCGGTGGCGGTTCGTTCAACCTGATCCACGACCGCGACTTCTTGCAGCTCGCGGCCCGATATTCATTCTGAGGGGGACGACCATGACCGTAATGAGCAAAGCAGGACTCGCGACACTCGTTGCCGCGGCATTGATGGCCAACACCGCGTTGGCCAAGGTCGGTGCCGACCAGGCGGCCAAGCTCGGCGTCAGCGGAACACCATTGACGCCCATGGGTGCGGAACGCGCCGGCAATGCCGATGGCTCGATTCCCGCCTGGACCGGTGGCATCACCCAGCCGCCGGCTGGATACAAGATCGGCATGCACCACCCGGACCCGTTCGCGTCCGACAAACCGCTGATGACGATCACCGCCAAGAACTACAAGGATTACGCCGATCAATTGACGGTCGGTCAGATGGCGATGTTCGAGAAGTACCCGGAATGGCGCATGGTCGTTTATCCGACCCGTCGCTCCGCATCCAATCCGGCGCGCACCTATGAAATGACCATCAAGAATGC
>SHNG01000189.1 GCA_004295005.1 Gammaproteobacteria bacterium | reverse complement strand
GTTTGCCTCAAGCGGTGCTTTTGCCGCGGCAGAAACCTATGTCATGGACAACCACCATACCCAGGTGGAGTTCAGCTGGAATCATTTCGGGTTTTCCAATCCGGTTGCCAATTTCGACCAGATTGAAGGCAGCATCAACTACGACGCCGACGACATCACCAAGTCATCGGTCGAAGCGACCATCACAACAGCCAGCATCAACAGCCACGTCAAGGATCTTGACGAGCATCTCTCCAGTGCGGATTTCTTCGACGTGGCCAAATACCCGACGGCCACCTTCAAGAGCACATCCGTCAAGAAAGGTGCGGCCGACAACAAGTTGCTGGTGAGCGGTGACCTCACCATTCATGGCGTGACCAAGCCGGTCACCATCGATGCCACACTGAATCGCGCCGCACCGCATCCGATGAGCAAGCAGCCGACTGTTGGCTTCGATGGCGTGCTCTTCATCAAGCGCAGCGATTTCGGCATCGGCAAGTATGTGCCCAATGTCAGTGACGAGGTTCGCATCCGCATCACCACCGAAGCTTCGGTCGCCAAACAAACGGGCAGTTGAGTACGCCGGTTTTTGCTTCGTTGAAAAAAATCGGGCCGCATGTGCGGCCCGATTTCTTGAAACACTGCGCGCGTTCAGCACATGGGTTGACGCGAAACGGATCAACCTTGCTTGACGCCCTGGTTCTTCAGGCTTTCGAGACCAGCCAGGTCCAATGAGCCCAGGGCCGCTTTCAGCATGTTCATGTCCAGGCCGTTGCCGTAGCCACTGACCTTGACCGCAAAGCGGTCGCCCAGCACGATGCTGAATTCGCCATTGCGGCTGCTGTTGTCCCAGCGTTCCGACACCAGGCGGCCGTCCTGCTTGTAGGTCTTTTCATAGCCGGTTTCGGTCTGGCGCTCGGATTCGACATTGGCAAAGCCGGCCAGGGCCATGATGCCCTTGGCGCCGCCCATGTCGGTGATCTCCAGGTCAATCTGGTTGCTGTCGGCATCCTGGTAGGACGCATGCCCGGTGCTGACCTGTACGCCCATGGCGCCGTTGCGCTCGACGGAAATCGAGGTGCGCTTGAAGTTGGCCAATCGTTCCGGCATGAACGGCTTGAGTGCGTCCGGGGCCAGCGCCTCGACTTGATCGCCGCCGCCGAGCAGGGAACCGACCATCGCCGTGGCCGCTTCGGCCTGGGCCTGGGCGTCACCGCTCTTTTGTGCGGCTTCCATCTTCTTGGTCTGGGCTTCCATCTGCTGGCCCAGTGCGGCCAGCTTGCCGAGTGCGCCGTCGCTGTCGATGGTCACGCTGCTGGAACTGTTGCCAAGATTGATTGCCCCGGTGGCCGCGCCGACGGCGGTGATCGCGCCGACGACAATGCCGAGCACGATGCTGAGCACGAAGCCGATGACGACGATGACCACGGTGTAGAGGACGGACTTGTCCTCCGGACAACGCATGGTGCGGGGCAGGCCCAGGTACAACAGGTAGATTCCATAGATCGCACCAGCCCAGACGATCAGCCAGCCGATCCAAGGCACGATGGTGGCAGCACCGGCAATCCAGCTCGCGGTGTAGGTGTAGGCCGACGTTTTCAGGGCCTGGATCTGGTTTTTCTCGCCATCGAAATTCGGTGCCAGCGCATCGATGATCAAGGCCAGCACATAAACGATGACCAGGGTCAGGCCGTAGGTGACCAGCATGCCGATGATGCCGCTGACCATCGGCGTGCGAGCGGTGATGCCAAACAGGCTGAAACCGATCACGCTGCCCTTGATGAAGCCGAAAACCGCCGGGATCGCGGCCAGGATCATGATGTAGTTCTTGTACAGGCCGGCGACCGTTTCCGGTTCGGCGGCGATGACCGGCCATTCGGTCTTCGGCGTGATCAGGATGGCCTTGACCCGGGCCATGAGCTTTGCAAAATCCATGATGTCTCCCCTACAGGTGGTGTGGAACGTTGCGAGCAATCGGATTGGCAGCGTGTGGACTTTTCAGACGTGACCCGTCGATTCTAGGCCAGTCGCTGCAAGTGATAAACCGCGGGCAGTCTGCAAGCGAACGACAGGTGCTATGACGAACCGCCTCACAGGGCCTGTGTGAGCCACTTGGCACATTCCGTGCTGCTAAACTTTGTGACTGCAAATTTCCGGAGTCTCCAGTCATGTCGCCGAACAATCCTGCGGTTTCTTCGGGCCTGCAGGCCAATGCGGACAATCATTACCGGGTCAGTCGTTCCGATTTGCCCTTGAGTTGTCCCATGCCCGCCATGGCGCTGTGGAACTCCCATCCCAAGGTCTACCTTCCCATCGAGGAACAGGGCGGGCATGCCAAGTGCCCGTATTGCGGGGCCGGATTCGAGCTCGTGGATTGAACGATGAGCCTGGCCTTGGCCGCAGCCCGATCGAGAGTCGCATGTCCATGCCGGGCACGAACCTGAACGCGCAACGCCTGTGCGTCGTGCAACTGGTGCCCGCGCTGGAAAGCGGTGGCGCCGAACGCTCGACCCTGGAGATTGGCCGTGCCCTGGTTGCCGCCGGCCATGAGTCGATTGTCGTCTCGGCGGGCGGGCAATTGGTGGAGCGGCTGCTGGCCGAGGGCAGCCGGCATATTGAATTGCCGATTGGCAGAAAGTCGCTGAAGACCCTGACCCTGGTGCCTCGCCTGCGCGCCGTGATCGGCGAGAGTGGGGCCAACATCGTGCATGCGCGTTCGCGCCTGCCGGCCTGGCTGGGTTGGCGTGCCCTGCGTGGCCTGAACGGGCCGCGGCCGCGCTTCGTCACCACCGTGCATGGACTCAACACGCCGGGCTGGTACAGCGGCATCATGACCCGCGGCGAACGCGTGATCTGCGTTTCCAACCTGGTCCGCGATCATGTCGTGCGCCACTATCGAAGCGTCAATCCGTCAAAGCTGATCCTGATTCCACGGGGTGTGGATGCCGGGGAGTTTCCGTTCGGTTACCAACCGGAAGACGAATGGCGCCGCCGCTTTCTCGCTGAATACCCGTTGCTCGATGGGGCCCCGCTGCTGACCTTGCCGGCGCGCGGCACGCGCCTGAAGGGTCATGCCTTTGCCCTGGAGTTGATTGCCGATCTCAAGGCGCGCGGCGTGGATGCGCGCTTGCTCTTGCTGGGCGTACGTGAGTCGGGCCGTGAAGACTACGTGGCCGAACTCGAAGCCATGGCGGCCGCGCTGGGCATTGCCGAGCGCGTGGCCATGACTGCGGCGCGTGCCGACGTGCGTGAAATCATGGCGATCTCCACGCTGGTGCTGCAGTTGAGTACGCAACCGGAATCCTTCGGTCGTACCGTGATCGAGGCTTTGGCTTTGTGCAGGCCGGTGCTCGGCTTTGCCCATGGAGGCGTCGGTGAATTGTTGACCGACCTGTATCCGGCCGGTCGCGTGCCGCCCGGGGATCGCGCGCGCCTGGCCGAGCGTGCCGCTGAACTGATGCGCGCGGCACCGGCCATTCCGCCGCTGACCCGCTATCGCCTGATCGACATGCAGCAGGCCACGCTGGACCTGTATCAGGACCTGGTCGGCGAGCCCCGGCGTCGGCGCGAGGATCGATGACGGCGGCAGGGCGACTGGAGGTCACAGCACAGTGGCTTGTGCTTGGCGTGCTCATCCTGCTTCCGGTTGGGCGAATCTCGGAGCTGCCGGTACTCATCGCCTGCATCGGTACCCTCCTGCTTTTTGCCTTGTTGCGTGGCCGTGCCTGGAACGACACCGCGGCATGCCCGGTGCTGCTGCTGTTTGCCAGCTACTGGTTGCCGATCCTGTTTTCGGCGTTCGACGCCGTGAACCCGCACAAGACCTGGATGGTGGCTCTGGAAACCCTGCGATACCTGCCCTTTGCCCTGTTCGTGGCATGGGCGCTGCGGGATGCGGATGTGTGGCAGCGCTGCCAGATCGCGATTGCCGCGGTGGTGGCACTGTGGTTGCTCGATGCCTGGGTGCAGATCGCAACGGGCTACAGTCTGGCAGGCGCCGCCGAACAGGAGCGACTCGCTGGAATCTTCGGCGCGGACAATCTCAAGTTGGGCCCTGCGTTGGCCGCGCTGTCTCCGTTTTTCCTGCACGTTGCACGGAAGAACGCCGGACGCCGGGGCTTGCTGCTTGCATTCCTGCTGATGCTGGCGCCGATCCTGTTGGCCGGCTCACGCGCGGCCTGGTTGACCTTCGCCCTGGTGACCTGCGTATTTGCCTGGCGCGAGACGCGCAGCCTGCGGCGTTTCCTGCCGCTGCTGCTGGGTGTCGTGCTCGGCATCGTGTTCAGCATCGGCATGCTGTGGAAGGAGTCCGACGGATTCCAGGCGCGCATCGAGCGCAGCCTGCTGGTGTTCAATGGCAATGCCCAGGCCATCGATCAGGCGTCGGCCTGGCGTGTGAGCATCTGGGCAGCGGCAATCGACATGATTCGCGCGCATCCGCTCAATGGCGTGGGCGCGCGCGGATTCCGCAACGACTATGCAGAGCATGCGCGTGGCGGCGATCCGTTTGTCGATGCGAAGTCCGGGGAAGGCGCGGCACATGCACACCAGATCGTGCTCGAGGTACTCAGTGAAACCGGAATCATCGGCTTGCTGTGCTGGATCTTCGGCAGCGCCACCGCCATCCGCATGTTCCGCCGGGCGACGCCCGCTCAACGCCAGCGAGCCTTCGTGCCTGCACTGGCATTGGTGGTGACCTGCAACCCGCTCAACACGCACCTGGCGTTCTACTCGGCGTGGTGGGGACTATTTTTCTGGTGGCTGCTGGCCCTCTACTGCGCCGCGTTCAGCCGGACTGCGCAACAGGCGGATGGCGATGCCGGCAATGACCAGGGTCGCGCCGATCAGCACCAGCCACAACAGGTTGCGTCGCCACGCTGAGGTCGTTTCCGCCGCTTCCGGATCCGGCGGCGCAGCGTTGGCCTCAAGCGCGCCGAGACTTGCCTGCGGCGGTTGCCAGTTCTGGCCAAACTCGGCGCGCAGCAGTTTGATCGCGGTGTCCACCGGCGCTTCGGTGCGACGCTCGCGTGGGTTGCCGACGGCAAGCAGGTAAGGCCCGCTGCCTTCGCTGAGGAATACCAGTTGTTCGGGGTGGTAGCCGACCTGAACCTGCGGCACATCGACCAGCGGCGTTGCCGAATCAATGCGCAGGCTGCGCATGTTGAGCGCCGGGGCCAGGCTGATGTCGGCGTTGTCGATGCGCGTGCCGTCCTGTTGCAGGCGGAAGGCGACGAGGCGCGCGTGCGTTTGCCAGCGCGTGCGATTGCCGGTGAGCGGTTCGGCGCTGAGCAGTTCGAGATCGGCCAGCGCATTGTCATTGGCGAGCCGGATGCGAACCCGCTGCACGGGGATCGATCCGGGCAGTGTGTACAAGTGGCGGGTTGCACTGGCCTCAACTCCCGCCAGCGATGCCGTCCATTTTGGCGTCAACCAGTGCAGCCCGTCGGCAGATTGCCGGTTGCGCGTTTCGCTGCGCACGACGGCGTTCAATTCGCGCAAGGCCTCGCCTGCATCCAGGCGGATCAGGCGCAGGTAACGGTTCTGCAATCCGGGCAAGTCGATGTCGCGGCGCTCAACCGGGATGCCATCACGCTGCAGGCGCACGATCACGGCATCCTCGCGCAGGCTGCGCCAGGTTTGCAGATCGTCGCTGCCTTCCACGCGGAAGCGTGCGACCACGCCATCGCGAGGCTCACTCCAGTCGAGCGTGACAGAGTCGATGCCCCTGTCGAACGCGCTTGCATCCAGCAGCCAGTCGCGCGAGGCCGCGGGCTCTGCGCTGGCGCCATCATCGCGGGTCTGGATGCGGCGAACGCGACCCTCACCATCGCGTTCAATCACCAGGTTCCAGTCGCCGGCTTGTCCTGCAGCTGGCGGCTCGGGCAACTCGAAGGCGGGCAATGCGGATTGCTGCCGCTCGATGTGTTCCTCGGGTGCCGGCTGCCAGCGCGCAAGCGGTACCGGGCGACCTTCGGCGTTGAAGATGACGACATCGCGAAGCTGGTCATCCTGCGACCAGCGGTAGACCTCCTCGCTCAGCGAGATCTGCCAGGCGGCGCTGCTGTTGTCGGCCTGGATCGGAATGCGCGCGGCAAAGTCTGCGGGTGTGTTGGCAATTGCCGAACTGGCGATGGACGCGATCAGGAATACCGGCCATTTCATGCGGCGTGCTCCGGGTTGGCGGCGCGTGGCGGGGCCGGGGCCAGATAACCGACCAGGGTGCACAGCAGGCCATAGGCGATGAAGGAAACAATGCCGGTGAGATTGCCCAGATGCTGGCGATCAACGAGCAACAACTTGGCCAGCACGATGGCCATCAGCACGGCGCCGACCAGCCAAAGCGCACGCCTGCCTCGTCGCGAGCCGATCACCCAGCCGGCCACGCCCAGCACGCTCCAGATCAGGGTCAGGGTGGTCTGCGCCATGCTCGATGAAAGCAGGCTCGGGCCCCATGCGAGACCGCCCAGATGGTGCACTGCGCGCAGGCCGGCCGCGCTGATCACCAGGAATGCAGCCACCCAAACCATGGCGGTCAACGGCGCGCGATCCGATGCGTTGCTGCCGACATCGCGTGCGCACAAGGCAAGTACGATCACGGCGACGATCTGGAACAGCTCCAGCGGATTGAGCACGGGCACGAAGGCCAGGGGCGTGCTCGCGCCCGGGTGAAACAGGCTGATGGCGAGAATGAGTCCGAGCACGACCACCTGGGACACCATCAGGCCTGGTCGATAGCGGGCGAACAACTGGCCGACTGGAATTGAAATCCAGTGGGCACGCAGCAGGGTCAGGGCGAGGGCGGCAAGCACGGGCAGTCCGGTCATGGCGAATCGCCAGCCATTGCCCAGCGCTGCGTCCTCGGCAAGATCGCCCAGGCCGAGGACCGCGGCCAGCGTCCAACTCCAGATCCAGCCGATGGGCGCAGTGGCAACGGCTGCGATGGAAGAGCTGCGCATGTTGGCGAGACTGCGCCAGCCGCTCAGGGCAAACAGCAACATGGCAGCCAGGCGCCAATCCGCGAACAGTTGTTGGTCGATGCCCAATACGAGGATCATGGCCAGCGCGAGCCAGAAACCGATTGCGGTGGTCCACGCCAGCGCCGGGCGTTGCCAGATTCGCCAGGCCTCTGCGGCAAGCCAGGCGGTGATTGCAATCAGGGCAAATACCGCGGTGGACTGGTTTGCCCAAGGCACATGGCGATCAATCTCGATCAGGCCTGCGCCCAGCCACCAGGCCAGGCCCCACAAATACAGCACGGTGCACAAGCCGCCCGAGGCACCGGCGCGCTGGTAGAGCCAGGCGCTGGCAAGCGCGGCCAGGGCAATCAACAGCGCACCCAGGTAAATGCCGTTGGCAACCGGCATTGCATCCGCATCCGTCGGGTTCAGGAAAAATGCGTAGGCATAGGCAAGCGCAGCCAATACCTGGAGCAGCATGCCGATCCAGCGCGGCAATCGGCGTTGCTGACGCAGGCCCAGCCACACCAGGGCGGCGCCTTCCAGCGCAAACACGCAACCGGTGGTGCGCGCGGAAAGCGCGAGTGGTATGGCCAACGTGGAAAAGCCGAGCGCAAGCACGGCGTAGGATTCGCCCAGCACGCGCAGGCGGCGCATGGTGAGCGCGGCCAGCACCAGGTAAATGAGGCCCAGCACGATGGCCGTGATCGCCAGGGGCGTGCGCTCGCCATCCAGCAGCCAGGCCTGCAGGGTGAATGCGATCAGGGGATTGGCAAAGACCAGCGTGCCGTCAATGGCTCCCGGGCGCTCGCTGCCACCCTTGAATGCATACAGGATGGGAATCAGCAGATAGATGCCGAAGTACAGGATCAGGAAAGGCTCGGTGCTGTCGAACAATTGCGGTTTGTAGGAGAGCACGCCCCAGGTCGTGCCGATGGCAAAGGTGAACAGGAAGCCGAGCAGGTTCAACACGCGCCAGCTGCGCCACCAGGAGATCGCAAAGATCGCGATGTTGAGGATGGCGTAGTAGGAAAACAGCGCGACATGGTTTCCGCTGCCGGTGGAAATCAGGATGGGGGCGGCAAACCCGGCGAGTATGCCGAGCACGGCCAGGGCCAGCGCATCCTGCAACACGGCAAGCAGGCAGATGCCGATCACCAGCGCGATCATGAAGGCGAAGGCAAGTGATGCCGGCAGCAGGTGGTAGATGCGGAATGCGGCAAACACGGTCAGCAAGAGGATGCCGATGGCGCCGCCTTGCAGGCTCAACGAGAACGCTCGTCTCTGCCCGCGTTGGCGCCAGGCAAAGACCAGGGTGGCCAGCGCAGCCAGTGCAATGCCGGCGAGGCGGAACTCGATGGG
>SHNG01000196.1 GCA_004295005.1 Gammaproteobacteria bacterium | reverse complement strand
GGATCAAAGGGGTCGTGATCAAAGGGGTCGGATCAAAGGGGTCGGATCAAAGGGGTCGGATAAAAGGGGTCGGATCAAAGGGGTCGGATCAAAGGGGTCGGATCAAAGGGGTCGGATCAAAGGGGTCGGATCGATCAAAGGGGTCGGAGTCATTGATTTCTGATCAAAGGGGTCGGATCAAAGGGGTCGCGGATCAAAGGGGTGGGAGTCACTGATTTCCGGAAATGTGGACGGAGAAACTATCGGATGCCCCAAGTCCGTTCATGGTTCGACGAGCTCACCACGAACGGAATGGTGGGCTCACCGCGAACGGTTTGCCGCTGCGGAGGGGCCTGCTCACCACGAACGGAATGGTGGGCGCACCACGAACGGAATGGCGGGCTCACCACGAACGGAATGGTGGGCTCACCACGAACGGAATGGTGGGCTCACCACGAACGGAATTGTGGGCTCACTACGAACGGTTTGCCGCTGCGGAAGGGGGCTGTGCCGTCGAAGGCGTAACCTGACATCAAGGGTCTGGCGACGAATGAGGCCCGCGGGCGGGGGAAATTTCAGGATTCCGTGCGTTGCTTCATCCCGCTCTTCCAGGCAAACACCGCCGCCTGTGTGCGGTCGCTGACATTGAGCTTGCCGAGCACGTTGCTGACGTGGGTCTTGACGGTTTTCTCGCCGATGCCCAGGCGCTCGGCGATCATCTGATTGCTCAAGCCCTCGGCAACCAGGGTCAGGGTTTCCCGCTCGCGCTGGCTCAGGGATTCGAGCATGCCGCTGCCGGGTTCAACGCCACGGCGCAGGGCATCCATCAGGCGCGCGGCAATGCGCGCGTGCAGCACCGCCTCGCCTTGGGCTGCCTTGCGCAAAGCGTCCGCCAGCGCATCCGCATCGACATCCTTGAGCAGGCAGGAGAGCGCACCGGCCTGGATGGCGGCGACGATTTGCTGCACATCCTCGAACGAGGTCAGCAAGACCACCTGCGTTGAAGGGCTCGCCGCGCGGATTGCGCGCGTGGCTTCGATGCCGCCACCGGGCATGACCAGGTCGATCAGGGCCACGTCGGGCTTGTGTTGCGCGCAAATCTTCACGGCATGCGCGGCATCGCCGGCTTCACCGACGATGGCGAGGTCGGCATGTGTTTCCACGAAACTGCGGATGCCCTGGCGAACGAGGTCATGGTCGTCGGCAATGACGAGGCGGATCGGCTTGTTCATCAGGTTTCCTCGATGTTGAAGCTCAGCGTAACCCGCGTGCCCTGTCCGGGGGTGCTGTCGAATTCAAAGCGCCCGCGTGGCAGGGCCTCAATGCGTTCACGCATGTTGCGCAATCCCATTCCGCCTTGCACATCGGCGGATATGCCCGTGCCATTATCGGCGATGACGAGGATGACGCGCTCCGCCGTGCGACGGAGGCTGAGGTCCACATGCTGGGCTGCGCTGTGGCGCAGCACATTGGAAAGCGCCTCGTCGACGATGCGCAGCAGCGTGTCTTCCACCGCCGGTGCCAGTGAAGGCACGTCGTCGATGGCAAAGCCGAGGCTGGCGCCGCTGGTGTGTGCCCAGTCGTTGGCGCGCACACGCAGGCGCTCGGCAAACGGCAGCTCGGCATCGCTGGCGCGCAGTTCGTCGAGGATCAGGCCAAGCTCCTGCTGGATCTGCTGGGTCAGGCGTTGCGCCGGCTCCAGGCGTTCGGCACCTGCCGCGTCCCCCAGCGTGCGGCGTGCCGTGGCGAGCTGCATGTTGAGGGCAAAGGCCTTTTGCTTGACCGTATCGTGCAGATCGCGGGCCAGACGCTGGCGCTCGGCCAGCGCGGCCAACTGGCTGCGCGAACGCAACAGGCTGCGCAAGTCCAGCGCCATGCGGTCGAGCATGTCGGAAAGTCCGCCAATCTCGTCGCGCGCGTGGTCATTGATGCGGTTGGAAAAATCGCCACGGCTCCAGGCCGAGGCCGCGCGCTCGATGCGGCGCAGGCGGCGCGTCACCCAGGCGGCGAGGAAGATCGAGGACGCAAGGCCGAACACGATCAGGAAGGCAAAGATCACCGGCGATTCGACGCTGGCATCGATCATCAGGTGGCGCCACGGGGTTGGCACGCGCAGCTCGACAAACAGGAAGCCAAGTGTGTCGCCGCCCGGTCCAATCAGCGGAACCAGCACGCGCTGGATCGAATAGTCGTTTTCCCTGCCTGCCAGCACCTGCGGAAGCCTGTTGGTCACCAGCCGCGCGGCGCTGATTTCATCCTCGGTGGGCATGTCGGGTTGCCAGGTGGCAAGGCCGCGCGCAAGCGAGACGATGCGCGAATCCTTGTCGATGATGGCCGCCGCCAGTGCCGGTTCGCGCAGTTCCAGCAGGATGTAGGACTCATCCGGAGTGAGTCCGCCCTTGGGTTGCTGCAGGCGAAGCAGCCAGCCCTCCAGCCAGGTGCTCATGGCCAGCGAATCCGGCTGCGTGCCCAGGCGCATGTGCGGCCACAGCGATTCGAGTTCGGATGCGCCCCTGGCGGCGGCCCGATTGAGGCTGCCCGATTTCACTCCGGCGAGGAAACCCTGGAACTCCCAGGACATGACTACCGTCTCGACCACCAGCAAGGTCGGCAGCGCGAGCAACAGGTAGAACAGGGCCAGCTTGGATACCAGCCCACGCAGGCTGCGGCGGAATGCGTTCATCACGAAAGGATTGTCCCGGCAAGGTGCCAAGCATAGCGGTCGAGGCATCACGCCGCGTGCCTGTGTGAGTCGGTATTGGCGTGGCAACCGCTACAATGGGCGGATGCGCAAGAAACTTCCCACCGTGCTGGCGACCCGGCCGGTCAGTCAGAGTCGATTCCTCAAGGCCGAACAGGTCGATCTCGAATACTCCAACGGCGAACGCCGCACCCACGAGCGCCTGCGCTCATCGGGTTTTGGTGCCGTCATCATCGTGCCCATGCTGGACGAGGACACCGTCTTGCTGGTGCGCGAATACGCCACCGGCATCGGCAGTTATGAGCTGGGCTTGCCGAAAGGGCGGCTCGATCAGGACGAAGCGGTTGAGCAGGGCGCCGATCGCGAGCTCAAGGAGGAAATCGGCTACGGCGCACGCGACCTGCGCATCCTCTCCACGCTGTCGCTGTCGCCCACCTACATGAGCAGCATGACCCACGTGGTGCTGGCGCGTGAGTTGTACCCCGAGCGATTGCAGGGTGACGAGCCCGAGGAACTGGAAGTGGTGCCGTGGAAAATGAGCATGCTGCATGAGCTTCTGCGCGAGCCGGAAGTCAGCGAAGGCCGTTCGATTGCCGCCTTGTTCATTGCGCGCGAATACCTGGCCGGGCGCTACACGCCGTGTCGCTGAGCCTGGCCGGGCTGGTGCCACGGGTATGCGAAATTGCACGCCAGGCGGCCGGCGACATCCTCGCGATCTATGACAGCGAATTCACCATCCAGCAAAAGGATGACCGCTCGCCGCTGACGGCCGCCGACCTTGCCGCACATCGGCGCATCGTCGATGGCCTGCGCAAGTTGACCCCGGACTGGCCGATCCTGTCCGAGGAATCCGCGCACATCGACTGGGATACGCGCCGCCAGTGGACGCGCTACTGGTTGGTCGATCCGCTGGATGGCACGCGCGAGTTCGTCAAGCGCAATGGCGAGTTCACCGTCAACATCGCGCTCATCGAAAATGGCAGAAGCGTGCTCGGCGTGGTGCAGGCACCGGTGACCGCAGAGTTGGCCTGGGCCTGGTCAGGTGGTGGTGCGTGGATCTCGCAAGCCGGAGCGCAAGCGCAGATGTGCCGAACCCGTGCGCGCGGCAATCCCTTGCGCGTGGCTGGCAGCCGTTCGCACGGCAATCCGCGCATGGATTCGATGTTGCAGGCATTGGGCACGCATGAGCTGACTCCGCTTGGTTCTTCGCTCAAGTTCCTGCGCATCGCCAGCGGAGAAGCCGACTTGTATGTTCGCCTGGGACCGACCTCGGAATGGGATACCGCCGCCGCCCAGTGCGTGCTGGAGCAGGCCGGTGGCGCCGTGCTGGATTTCCACGGCCAGCCGCTGCGCTACAACGGCAAGGAATCCCTGCTCAACCCGGAGTTCATCGCCTGCGGCGATCCTCGTCACGATTGGGCAAAACTGCTCTCGCAGTGATCCGATCGCCCGCGCTGCGCCGGGATCCGGCAGGCCACCGGATTGTTCCGATGCCACACGTCGCGCTGGGGAATCCAGCAGTTTCAGCCACTTGCCGGCGTCATTGAGCGGAAGTCCAATTCGGGCATGAATCCTGCATCCCGGTCTGGCCATGTCTCAGGTCGCGCATGGCAGGCCCGGAGAACCGGGATCCGCGAACCGGCTGGATAGCCGAATCAACGCACTTGGCGATCAACGCAAACCCCCCTGCTGCGTGGCGTCGATGAAAACCATTCTGCTCGCTGATCCATCGCTGACCCGGCGCCGTGCGCTGTCCGCCTTGCTGACCCAAACAGGCTACGGCGTCACCGCCTTGGCCGATCTTTCCGAAGCCTACGACACCCTGAACCGCATGCAGATCGGACAGGGCAGTGTCGATGCGGTGGTGCTGGGCTGGCCGGATTACTCCGAAGGCATCGTCGAGGACGTGTTCGGCCTTCTGCACGGCGAGCGGCTGGAGCACCTGCCGGTCTTGGTGATGGCCGATTCATCCAATGCCAAGGCGGTCAACTGGCGCATGGCCAGGCCGCGCACGGCCCTCACCTTGTGGTCGGAGTATCTCGAAGCGCCTTCCGCCATCGCCCATCTGCTGCGGCCCGAGCAAAGCGTTGGCGAAGCCGCCAGCCTGCATCTGGAACAGGTCAAGGTCTTGCTGGTGGATGACTCGGCCACCGTGCGCCTGGGCTACTCGCGCCTGCTGCAAAAACACGGCTACCACGTGGAGACTGCGGAAAGCGTGGAAGATGGCTGGCGCAAGGTACTGGCCCAGCCCTTCGACATCGCCATCATCGATTACCTGATGCCGCAACAGAACGGTACGGCGCTGATCTCGCGCATCCGCAACCATCTGGAAACACAGCACATCCTCACCGCCACCATCACCGGCACCTATTCCGATGCGGTGATTGCGGAGTCGCTGGCATCCGGTGCGCTGGAATGCGTGTTCAAGAGCGAGTCAAAGGATCTGTTGCTGGCGCGCGTGGCGTCGCTGGCGCCTGCCATCAATGACCGCAAGGCCATCCACAACGACCGCCGCCGCCTGCAAAGCATCCTGTCCTCGGTGGGCGAAGGCGTGTACGGCGTGGATTGCGCCGGAACCATCCAGTTCATTAATCCAGCCGCGCTGGATGTGCTGGGTTACACCGAAGCTGATGATCTGATCGGATTGCAGGCCTTTGATGCATTCCACCACACCGACGAGGACGGATCGCCGCTGCAACGTGGTGCTTCCTTCCTCAACCAGTGCTATGCCATGGGCAAGGAAGTCTCCTCCTGGCAAACCTGTTTCTGGTCGGCCAGCAAGAAGGGCATTCCGGTCGAATGCAACATCCATCCGCTGCACATGGATGCCGAGTTGAACGGTTCGGTGGTTGCCTTCCGCGATATTTCCAACCGGCGTGCACTGGAGAAGGAGCTGCGCTGGCAAGCCGAACACGACAACCTGACCAAGCTGCACAACCGCGCCTGGCTCGAATCCCAGCTTGAGCAGGAATGCAGCAAGGTGCGACGAACGGGCCAGACTGCTGTGCTGCTGCTGCTTGATCTGGACCGTTTCAAGTACATCAACGACACCGCCGGCCACGTTGCCGGCGACCGCCTGCTGATGGAAGTTGCGCAACGGCTCAAATCGCGCCTGCGCAGCACCGACTACCTCGCGCGCATGGGCGGCGACGAATTCGCCGTGCTGCTGACCAATGTGGGGTCCAGCGAAATCATCGCGCTGGCGGATGGGTTCCGCCGCGTGCTCATCGCAAGTCCGTTCAATTACGGTGGCAAGAGCTATCGCATCACCCTTTCCATTGGATGCGCGCGCATAGACCAGGCCTGCTTCACGCCGGGTGATGCCATGGCGCACGCCGACATTGCCTGCCACATGGCCAAGCGTTCCGGCCGCAACCAATGCCAGGTGTATTCGCCGGAAACCGGCAAGCTCGCCGCCCTGGATGCCGACCTTGGCTGGTCGGTGCGCCTTGAGGAAGCCCTGCGCGGAGATCGTTTCGTGCTCTGCTACCAGCCGATCGTGCCGCTCAACGGCATGGAGCTGGATTCCGTGGAGAGCAAGAACAGCAAAGACGTGTGGTTGCGCCAGCTTGAGCGCAATCCGGATTCCGAGGCCATGTTCGAGGTCCTCGTTCGCCTCAAGGGCCACGAAGGTGACCTCATCTCTCCGGTGGCATTCCTGCCCGCCGCCGAGCGCTTTGGCCTGATGCAGGACATCGACTTCTGGGTCATCAAGCACGCGCTCGCCGCCTTGCGCGAAACCCGCGAAAGTCCGCGCTCGATTGCCTTGACCATCAATCTTTCCGCGCAGACCCTGGAAAAGGGCGGTGTGGCCGACTACATGACGGCGCGCATCGTCGAGTACAACGTCAACCCGGCCGCCATCGTGCTGGAAATTGCCGATGCGCATGCCATCAGCGACCGTGAACGCGCGCAGCGCCAACTGGCGCAACTGCGCCAACTCGGTTGCCGCATCTCGGTGGGTGATTTCGGCGTCGGATTTGCAAACCTGGCCTGCCTGAAACAGCTTGAGGCGGACATCGTCAAGATCGATGGATCGCTGATCCAGGGATTGCCGGGCGATGAACTCGACCGCACCATCGTCACCGCGTTGACCTCGATTGCCGAGATTGCACGCAAGACCACGGTGGCCGAGTGCGTGGAAGACATGTCGGTGCTGCGTTCCCTGCACCAGTGCGGCGTCGACATGGCCCAGGGTTACGTGGTCGGCATGCCGCGCCTGCACCTGCCGCGTACCCTGCCAAGCTGCTTTGCCAAACCCGAACAGGAAGAGAAACGCCTGTCGGAAGTCTGAGCGCTGCGCAGAGTATTGGAGAGCAGTCGTCCCGACTGCATGGCGTGAGCTTCAATGAGGCCGCAGCGATACGCGCCTGCGTCGCCATCTGCAATTCGGTGGGATTGACTCAGTTCACGGGAAGGCAACATTTCTTGTACTTTTTGCCACTTCCGCAAGGGCACGGATCATTGCGCCCGATCTTGGGTGTGGAGCGCACATGCGGCAGGGAAACGGGCCATGCCTCCTCGTCGCTGGGATCGCTCTCCTCATCCTCCTCCTGCCAGCGTTTTTGCCGGGCCGCGATGGCTTCCGGATTGTAGAAGGACCATGGGTCCTTGCGGCGCTCCCATCCCGGGCGATCACCGGCTTTGGAGAATGCGGAATCGACATCGGCGAGGGCAAACATGCCTGCAAACGAACCCGCCTGCTTTGCTCGTCGGGTTTCCTCCATCGCCATGGATTCCAGCATGGGGCGATGTCGCGGCCGTGGAAAATCAAGCAAGTCACAGGCGGCGACGATGCGGAACTGCCATTCGTCGGCAGTGTTGTCGGCCAGCCCGGCCGCCCAGTCGATTTCGGTTTCCAGGGCCTCGGGGCCGTGGCGCATGCCGTTGTCCAGAATCACCTCCACGCCCTGGCAGCGCGTGTACCAATTTCGAGAGGTATCCATGGTCAGGGCGCGGATCGCATTGATGACGCTGGATGGTTTGTTGCGGAACAATGCGGGCCAGTCGCCTGCGAGCCAGTCCTGGAGATCACTTTCTCCTGATTCATCGAGCTTCCGCATCAAGTGAACCAGCAGCAAGCCGCTGGATTCGGATTCCATGCGTCCGAGGATCAGGGCGGCGTGGAAAGGCAGCCACCACGCATCGGTACTCTCTGCATTCCAGGTGGTGTCATCGTCGATGCCTGTGGCAAGCGCCTGCACCATGGCTTCTCCATGCGCGATGCAGCTTTCGATCAGTTCCATCGAGTTTCGATCACCTTCCTGTTCCAGCAAGGCGATCAGTCCGCTCGGCGTGAGCGTGCTGAAATCGGAAGCAGGGAAATGCACAGCGTTTTCGGTGAGGTTCATGGTTGGGATCAACTGAAATCGGAATGGGAGTTTGAAGGCTGATTGCACGGTTTGGCAGTTGAACCTGCGTGGCCTGGCTCAAGATGGCCGTGCAAACGCAGCGGGGGCCGAATGTTATCGGCTGGCCAGCCACCAAGCCGCGCTTGCGTAGAGTACAGCGACGATTGTAGTAACATGCCTACATTGGGTGCAGGCATGAACAGGAGGCGAGCATGACCATTACCACACTGACCAGCCGGGAACTCAATCAGGATATTGCCCGTGCCAAGCGGGCCGCGAAGCGCGGGCCGGTGATCATCACGCGCCGTGGCAAGCCCGAGCATGTGCTGCTCAGTGTTGAGCA
>SHNG01000149.1 GCA_004295005.1 Gammaproteobacteria bacterium | reverse complement strand
AAGGCGGACTGCGCAGGCAGGCAGGAAGGTGCTCCTGCATTTCCTGCATGCAGGCCATCCATGGCCTTTGAAGCCGGAGCGAACATCGGCATAGCCGATGACCCAATGGGCGAGCCGCAGGAGCGGCGAGTCAACCCAGTGGCGTTTTTTAACTCGTTGAAATGCAAAGGCACTGGATGACTCACGCCTCCCGGCGTTCGCCCTCCGGGCCGCCTGCGGCGTTCCGCTCCGGCATCCATGCCTTCGCAGGTCCGGATATCGCTTCGCGATTCCGGGATGACGAGCAAAATCAAAGTTTCCTTTAGGGAATCTCTGATCAACCACAATTTTCGTCACCCCGGCGTACGCCGGGGTCCATTTGGCCCTTGATTCCATTGAAACAAGATCAAGATGGGTTCCGGCTTGACCAGCCATTCGGCTGTTGTAAAGCGCCTCTCCGGAATGACGAACAAAATCAGGGTTTCCCTGGGCGCAACGCTTCAGTCGCGCAGTCGGGTGGCCACCAGACTTTCGCGCTTCTCCAGATGATCGATGTGCTGCGCGATTGTCGACCTGCCCTGGCGCCAGTCGACTTCCGCGTGACGCAATTCGATGTAACCAAGGGCACAGGCGAGGTTGATCCCCGCCAGCGACAGCGCCGAGGGCAACGCACCCGCATGGGCCTCAAGGTAGTCCAGGGTGCGAACGATTGCCGCCTGGTAACGCTGCCACCAGAACTCCGAGCGCAGCCCTTCCTTTTCGCGCACCTTCTCCAGGCGCAGCAAGACCAGCGAGTCCAGCAATCCGGAACACACCGAGTAGAAAGTGCGCACACCCCAGTCCGCTTCCAGCGCACGGCTCAAGCGCCCATCACCCAACTCGCGATCCAGGAATGAGCAGATCACTTCGCTGTCCATGATCGCCTGCCCCGAATCCAGCACCAGGCAGGGCACCTTGCCCAGCGGATTGGCACGAATGAAATCCTCGGCATTGTCGAAGGGATGCGAGATGACTTCGCTGACCTTCGCTTCCAGTCCGTGCTCACGCAAGACAATGCGCGCGCTGCGCGCGAAGGGAGAGGCGTGGGTGTAGTAGAGCTTCATGCGTATTCCGGATCTTGAAAGAGAATGCAGTGTGCGAAGCGGGCGGCTGGCTGTCCAGACAGGCAGCGACGACACACCCCTGCGCCCGCCCCAGTGCCCGGAAACAGACGCAGGCGCTTACCGTTCGCCGCCAGTTGGGCTAGGATGCGGGTCGGACTTCAGGTCGAGGGGGAGCCATGTCGGTTGTCGTTGCGGTATTGCGCGAATCTGCCGAGGGCGAGCGTCGCGTCGCGCTGACCCCGGAGGTCGCAAAGAAGCTCAAGGCGCGTGGCGCCCGAATCGTCATCGAGAAATCCGCGGCCCAGTCCGCCTATTTCGCGGATTCGGCGTTTGCCGATGCCGAAGTGGTGGCCGATGGCCCCGCCGCCCTGGCCAAGGCTGATGTGTTGCTGCGCGTGCAGCCACCAACGGTCGAGGAAATCTCCCACCTCAAACCCGGCGCCATTGTCATCGCCCACCTGCAGCCGCACCTGGGTGCGGATCGGGTCAAGGCCCTGCGTGATCGCAAGATCACTTCGTTCGCGATGGAGTTGCTGCCGCGTACCACGCGCGCCCAGGCCATGGATGTGCTGTCCTCGCAGGCGGGTGTCACTGGTTACAAGGCGGTACTGATTGCCGCCGAACGTGCGCCCAAGTTCTTCCCCATGCTGACCACCGCCGCAGGCACGATCCGCCCGAGCAAAGTCTTGATCGTCGGCGCGGGCGTGGCCGGACTCCAGGCCATTGCCACCGCCAAGCGCCTGGGTGCACAGGTGGAAGGCTTCGACGTGCGTCCGGAAACCAAGGAACAGATCGAATCGCTGGGCGCGAAATTCCTCGATCTCGGCGTTTCTGCCGCTGGCAGCGGCGGCTATGCACGCGAGTTGACCGCCGAGGAACGCGAGCAGCAGCAGAAGGCGCTGGCCGAGCAACTCAAAGGGTTCGATGCGGTGGTTACCACTGCCGCGGTGCCCGGTCGCAAGGCACCGCGCATCATCAGCGCAGCCATGGTCGCGGGCATGAAACCCGGCGCGGTGATCGTCGATATCGCCGCCGAATCCGGTGGCAACGTGGAACTCAGCGAAGCAGGCAAGACCGTGGTCACCGACAACGGTGTCAGCATCATCGGCACGGTCAACCTGCCGGCCACCACACCCATCCACGCTAGCGAAATGTATGCACGCAACCTGTACAACTTCCTTGAGCTCATGCTCGCCGATGGCGCGCTCACGCTCGACTGGGAAGACGAGCTGATCGCCAAGACCTGCCTCACCCATGACGGCGCGATCAAGCACGAACCCACCAAGCAGGCGATCGAAGGAGCCGCATCATGATCGACGGATTTCTCGCCCTCTACATCTTCATGCTGGCTGCCTTCACCGGCAAGGAAATCATCGGTCGCGTGCCGGTTATCCTGCACACGCCGCTGATGTCCGGCTCCAACTTCGTGCACGGCATCGTGCTGGTCGGTGCCATGATCGCGCTGGCACAAGCTGATTCGACCCTGGCCAAGACCATCGGTTTTATTGGCGTGGTGCTCGGTGCTGGCAATGCGGCCGGTGGCTATGTCGTCACCGAGCGCATGCTGGAAATGTTCAAGTCGAGCAAGGACAAATAGCCGCGCTCAAGCGCGCACCTTGCAGGCCCTTCAACGCGAAATCCGGGGAACCCAATGGACCTTCACGAAACCTTGATCTGGATCGCCAAGGCGAGCTACTTCCTCGCCGCGGTGCTGTTCATTCTCGGCATCAAGCGCATGGCCTCCCCGGTCACAGCGCGCAAGGGCATCGTGCAGGCCGGCATCGGCATGGTCATCGCCACCCTGGCCACGTTTGCCATCACCGGCATGCACAACATCGAGCTGATCGTGCTCGGCATCGCGGTCGGCGTGTTACCCACCTGGCTGTGGGGCAAGAAAGTCGCCATGACCGACATGCCGCAGATGGTCGCCCTGTTCAACGGCATGGGCGGCGGTTCGGCAGCCGCCATCGGTGCCGGTGAACTGCTCAAGTTCTCCAACCCGTCCAGCGGCGAACACGCGCTGGTCACGGTTGCGCTGGCCGTGCTGGGCGCCCTGATCGGATCGGTATCGATGACTGGTTCTATCATCGCCTGGGCCAAGCTCGACGGGCGCATGGACAAGCGCTTCACCTTTCCGGGCCAGCAGGTCTTCAATTTCCTCGTGTTTGCCGCCGCGGTCGCTGCCGGCCTCGCCCTGATCTTCTGGCGCGTCGAGCCCTGGCTGATCGTGGCCTTCTTCGCCCTGTCCCTGCTGTTCGGCATCCTGATGACCCTGCCGATCGGCGGCGCCGACATGCCGGTGGTGATTTCGCTGTACAACGCGTTTACCGGTCTGGCTGTAGCCTTTGAAGGCTACGTCATGAATATCGAAGCACTGATCATCGCCGGCACCGTGGTCGGCGCGGCCGGCACCTTCCTCACCCAGCTCATGGCAAAAGCCATGAACCGCCCGATCAGCGGCGTGCTGTTTTCCAACTTCGGTGGTGGCGGTGGTGGCGAAGCCATTGCCGGCGCCCAGAAACCGATCGAGGCCAGCGACGCGGCATCACTGTTGTACATGGCCGAGAAGGTCATCATCGTGCCCGGCTACGGCATGGCCGTGGCCCAGGCCCAGCACAAGATCTGGGAACTGACCCAGGCCCTGATCAAGGCCGGCAAGGAAGTGAAGTTCGCGATCCACCCGGTGGCTGGCCGCATGCCCGGCCACATGAACGTGCTGCTTGCCGAAGCGGGCGTTCCCTACGATCTGATCGCCGACATGGACGACATCAATCCCGAGTTCAAGACCTGCGACGTGTCCATCGTGATCGGCGCCAACGACGTGGTGAACCCAGCCGCAAGAACGGACAAGTCCTCGCCAATCTACGGCATGCCCATCCTCAACGTGGTCGATTCACGCCAGACTATCGTCATCAAGCGTGGCAAGGGCACCGGCTTTGCCGGCATCGAGAACGCCCTGTTCTACGCCGACAACACCCGTCTGCTCTACGCCGACGGCAAGGAAGCGGCCAACCAACTCATCTCCGAGCTGAAAGCCATCGAGGGCGGCGGCGGGCATTGATGGGAAAGGAGAAGTGTGGGCAGGAACGACACCGCGCAAAGCCCGGAATCCGGCGTTGCGCACCCTCACGCCAGGGCGCAGGATGCATGTGTAGCCCAATGTGTGGAGCTCTGCCGTGGCGACCAATCTTGCACTGGATCCGGCCTTGATCGACCGCGCCGTCGCAGTCAGTGGGGAAACGTCGAAAAAAGCGGCTGTCACCCTGGCACTGAAGGAATTCATTGCGCGCCGTGAACAGGCACGCATTGCCGAACTCCTGGGTAAACTCGAATGGGATGACAGCTTCAAGCCGAAGGCGGAACGCAGCCGCCGGTGAGCGTGGCTCAAGCAAGCCTGTTCGTCGACACCAGCGTCTGGTCACTGGCGCTCAGACGCGACAGACAACCCGCTCATGCGGCTGTCGCCATTCTTGAACGAGCGTTGTTGAACGCCGACAGCATCATCATTGCCGGCATCGTGCTGCAGGAACTGCTGCAAGGTTTCCGTGGCCCCAAGGATCAGGCCCGCCTCCTCCGCTATCTGCAGGCACTGCCCTTGATCGAGCCTACGCGCGAAACCCATGTGCGGGCGGCTTAGCTGCGCAACATCTGCCGTCGTGACGGCGTGCAACTTGGCACTGTGGATGCGCTCATCGCGCAACTTTGCATCGAGAATGACCTTGCACTGCTGACTACTCACATGGATTTCACGCATGCTGCGCGCTGAATTCCATTGCGACTGGCGGTTTGACTGATCATCTGCCCGCTTCACGCCGCCAACCAACTTGTCCCTGACCTCAAGATGATCGAAAGTAGCGGGCAGTGATGCATTCCCTGACGAGGGAGCGCTCTACAGGCCGGATCGCGGTTCTCATCCGGGCCGATTCCCGTTCGTAGTCAGGTCACAACAGCAACGGGCTTGCCGCGCATTACCAGCCAGGCAGACAAGAAAATTGCTGCCACCAGCATGCCGACATGGAATTGGCTGAGATTGGCCCAGGCTACGGACTTGGCCATGTCGAATCCGATCTTCATCAACGTCGAGCGCATCGACTCGCCGAGAAAGGCGGCAACGGTGGCTGCGGCCAACAGCAGTTGTGCATAAGTACAGGCCACAGCTGTCGCGAAGGCAGCGAGCAGCGCACCGCTCCAGCGCTGGGCGAATCCGTATCGGCGTGACATCCAGGCAACCAGGGCCGCGACCACCGGCGCCAGGCCGATCATGTCCAATCGCACAATCAACTGGAGAACACACCATGCCGCGCCAGCGGCCAGCGCCACCATCAACACGGTGATTGCGCCAATGGCACGGTTGAGCATCGATTTGCGCGTGGGCAAGGCAGACGCTCCGGCGATGGCCGGTCGTTCAGGATCTGGGTTCATCGACTCAAGCAACAAAAGTGAATCAATGATTCTACCGGCTGATGCACGCGAGGGTCACCTCGCGCGATGCTTGGCTTGCCTTGCGCTCAGTCCAGCAGGCGCAGAACCGAGGCCGGAACCGGCACGCCGGGCGTGGCGTCCTCCGCGGCAATCGGTTCGGCATGACGCTGGGCAATCGGAACCACCCCAGACCAAATGGGAAGCGTCGCATCGGCAGGATCATCCTTGGGGCCACCCGAACGGATTTTGGCGCTGGCCTGCTCGATGTGGAAGCGAAGCAGCGAAGTGGCCTTGAGCTCGTTGCGATCCGCGGCTCGCGCTTCCGCCGCACGCCCGGGCAGGATCGCATCGACGAAGCGCGCCAGGATGGCAGCCTTCTCGCTGGCGTCGGTCACCGGCTCGGCTGTGCCAAACACAACCACCGAGCGGTAGTTCATGGAATGGTGGAAGTGCGAGCGCGCCAGCACCAGGCCATCGACCAGGGTCACGCACGCGCAGGCGGCAATTCCCGAACCCACCGTTTTCATCAGGCGACTGGCAATCGAGCCGTGCAGGTACAGGCACTCCCCTTCGCGCGCATACAGCATGGGGATCACGAAGGGCTGGCCGCCAGCGTCGGCAAAGGAGACGTGGGCAATGCAGGCTGAATCGAGGATGCCGTGGATCGTTGGCGCGTCATAGTGTCCGCGCTTCGGGATCCGCTCGACCTTGTTGCGGGCTTTCGTGCGCATTTCTGGCTCGCTGCGTCCTGGGCTTGACGGCATCAGCATGGCAGCGACAATTGGCTCCAGCGAGCGCCATTTTCATGGCGATCAATGGAACCAATCATGTATATCGAACTGGATGGGCACGGCCCACGCTATGCGCAACTGATCCGCGCCCTCAAGGCCGCCATCCTGGAGTCGAGATTGGCCGCGGGATCGCGCGTACCAGCCAGTCGCAACCTGGCGAACGAGTTGGGAATTTCGCGCAACACCGTGCTTGCCGCATACGATCAACTGCAGGCCGAAGGCTTCCTGCTCGCCCGCATAGGATCCGGAAGTTATGTCGCCGACATCGGCAATCGGGCGGCACCCCTGCGCAACAATCCGCAGCCCGCGGTGACGGCGCCGCTCTCAGCATTCTCGCGACGGGCATTGGCCGTAAGCGATGGCGCCATCATTCCCGGCCGCCAGCATCGCGACCTGCGCTACAACCTGCAGTACGGATTGCCGATGACCAACCCGGCCCTTGCCAATGCGTGGCGAAGGGAAATCAATCGCGCCACCGAACGCGCCGATTTCGACTATCCGGATTCGCAAGGTCTGCCCGCCTTGCGCGAGCAGATCTGCGATTATCTCGCACGACGTCGCGGGGTAAGCGCAAACCCGGAAAACGTGCTGGTGATCTCCGGCACGCAACAGGCCTTCGCCCTGGCCTCGCGGGTCTTGCTTGGCGAGGGTGATCGGGTAGTCCTTGAAGATCCGCACTACCGTGGCGCGCGGCAGATTTTTGCCGCCTACGGCGCGCGCGTTACCGCGGTACGCGTGGATGATGAAGGACTTGTGCCCTCCGTTCTGCCCAAGCAGGCACGCCTGGCCGTGGTCACGCCATCGCACCAGTTTCCAACCGGCGCACTGCTGCCGCTGGCGCGCCGCATGGAGCTTCTGGAGTGGGCTGCTGCCAAACACTGCTGGCTGATCGAGGATGACTACGATGGCGAGTTCCGCTTTGGCGGGCGTCCCCTCGCCGCGCTGAAATCGCTCGATCGCGATGGCCGCGTGATCTACATCGGCAGTTACTCGAAGACCCTGTTTCCCGCCCTGCGCCTGGGCTACATGGTGCTGCCGGAATCCATAGGCGCCGCGTTCCGTGCCGCAAAATGGCTGGAAGATCGTGGCAGCAATGCGTTGGAGCAGGCCGCACTCGCACATTTCATGTCCAGCGGTGGTTTCGAGCGCCACCTGCGCCGCGCTGCGCAAAGCCTGCGTGCACGTCGCGCTGCCATGCTCGCCGGCCTGCGCAAACACGCGCGCTCAACATTCGAGATCGTCGATTCCAACGCGGGCATGCACCTGACCGCATGGTTGAAAAGCGGCAGCCATGCCGATTGCGAGCGGCTAGCTGCGCACGCCCGCGAAAGAGGGCTGGGGCTGTACACCGTCGCGCCCTACTCCCTGCAAGCCGCATCGCGGCCCGGCTTGTTGCTCGGCTATGCGGCGTTGCCGCCAGCGGACATCGATGCGGCGTTGCGTCTGCTTGGCCGCTGCCTGCGTGAAACCGGTATCGCTTGATCTCACGGATTGAACCCCGATATCAGCGCAGTCTGCCGCTGCACGCGTCATAATGCGCGACTGTCCTTTCCACTTTCCATCCCAGCAACGCCCCATGTTTGGATACAGCTCGACCTCGGAACCGGTTCGCTTTGAACGCGACTGCGCCGCCGTCATGGTGCCGCAGGGCGATGAGGTGACGCTGCCTGCCGGACAAGCCGGCTACATCACCCAGGCCCTGGGTGGCAGCTTCACGGTTTACGTTGACGGAAACCTGTTCCGCATTGCCGGACAGGATGCCGATGCCATCGGCAAGCCCGTGCCGGAACCCCTCATGCTGGCGGCGGATGCCGGGGACGAGGATGTCGAGAAGCTGGTCTGGTCACAACTGCGTACTTGTTTCGATCCGGAAATCCCTATCGACATCGTCGAACTGGGACTGGTCTATGACTGCGATCTGGAACGGACTGAAGACGGACAGAGGAAGGTCAATATCCGCATGACCCTGACCGCACCGGGTTGCGGCATGGGCGAGATCCTGGTCGAGGATGTGCGCACCAAGCTGGAGATGATCCCGACCATCGCCGAAGCCGATGTCGATCTGGTGTTCGATCCACCGTGGAATCAATCCATGATGTCGGATGCGGCAAAACTCGAAACCGGGATGCTCTGAGTCAAGGACACCCAGCCGAGCA
>SHNG01000167.1 GCA_004295005.1 Gammaproteobacteria bacterium | reverse complement strand
GAAGCTCACCGACATCGTGGAAGAGGCGGTGTACAGGGAATTCGAGGCCATCAGCGAACGCGGCGGCGTGCTTGGTGCCATGGACACCATGTACCAGCGCGGCAAGATCCAGGAAGAAAGCCTGTACTACGAACACAAGAAACACGACGGCAGCCTGCCGCTGGTTGGCGTCAATACCTTCCTGCCCAAGGAACACGGTGGTGACATTGTCACCGAGATCGAGCTGATCCGTTCCACCGAAGAGGAAAAGGGACAGCAGATCGACAACGTGCGCGCCTACCAGGCAAACCGCAACCGCATGGCTCCGGTGGGCGAGACCGAGCACGGGCATGTGGTCGAGGACACTTCCGCAGCCTCGGAGCCGCACGATGGCCACGGCCTGGCCTATCTGCAAAAGACCGCACGCGAACGCAAGAACGTGTTTGCCGCGTTGATGGAGGCGGTAAAGACACATTCGCTGGGCCAGATCAGTCATGCCCTCTACGACGTGGGCGGGGAATACCGACGCAACATGTGATTCGCTTTCCCGCAGTGATGTCATGCCGGGCGAGGATTCGTACGTCGAGCCAGGCAAGGCGACGGATCCGGCAATTTTACAAAAGCCTCAAGCCCTGCAGGTGGCTCTTCAGGGCGACCGGAAACACCGCAATGCATCGCACTGAAGGAAAAACTCTTGGGGATGGTCTGAACAAGCATTGTCGCGAGCAAGCTCGCTCCCACAAATTCAAGCAATGGTGGGAGCGAGCTTGCTCGCGACGAATGAGTTCCGTACTTGTTCAGGGTTCCCTTGGCGATCATCCGCGCCCGTTCGGACTTCCAGGGGCTTTCAAGCTGCCTGGGCTACAGCCGCGATGACTTGAGTTCGATGTCGGCGTTCTTCCAGGCGACCTTGAAGCGGTCATCGACTCCGGTTGTTTCCTTGCCTTGCACCTTGAGGCTTTGCGCCAGTCCCAACAGGGACCAACCGTTCTCCGGGTTGCGCTGGAGTTCCTCGCGATACACCGTCTCGGCATCCGCTGGGCGTCCAGCATCGAGCAGGACTGCACCGAGTGACTGTCGAACCGGCGCGTGCCAACCTGGCGGCTCGTCATAGGGAATGGCATCTTCAATGGCAACCGCCTCGCGCAGCGATGCGATGGCCGCATCGTGATCACCGCGCGCAGCAGCCAGTTCCGCCGTCACCGTGCGCTCGGCAATGCGCGCCGAATGGCTCAGGGGATAGCGATCCCACACCATCAACTTTTCCATGGCCGGGTCGTTGGCCAGGGGACGCAGCGCCGCCAGGTGCACGTCGGCCTGTTCAAGGCGGTTGGAACGGATCGCCGCCATCGCCTGTGCGTAGTGCCAGATTGCCGTGACATAAGGCAAGTCAGGCGCCGGGTTAGGGCTGGCGGTGATTTCATCCCAGCGTCCAAAGCGAACGCGTTCGAACCAGGGTGTCAGCCAATAGTGTTGCAATCCGGCAAACCCGGGTTGACGCATGAGGTCTTGCAGGTTGGTGCGCTCAGCCGTGGTCTGCGCCGCACCCTGGGCGAGCGCGCTGCTGCCTTCCATGCTCGCCGCAAACCAGAGGAAGTGATGGTTGTGCGGCACATAGCCGAGTGGATACACGCCCTGCGTGTTGCCACGGCACACGGCAAGGTAGGCGTCATCCGCTTCGATGGCGCGCTGGTTGGCGATCACTGCATCGTGCCAGCGACCGACGCGCGCATAGATGTGCGCAGGCATGTGTACGAGATGTCCGGAGCCGGGAATCAGTTCGCGCAGTCGATCAGCGGCCACGGCGCCGCGCTGCGGGTCCGCGGAGGCTTCAACCGCATGAACGTAAAGGTGCAGCGCGCCGGCGTGATCGGGATTGCGCGCCATCACCGATTCCAGCACCTGGACCACTTCCGCCGTGTGGCCCTTGGGTTGCAAATCTGCGTCGTAGTAATCCCAGGGTTGCAGATCCATCATGGCTTCCGCATGGAACACGGCGGCGTCAAGGTCATCCGGGCGCTGCTTGACCAGCTCGCGGGTGGCAGCGGCATAGGCTTCGTCCAATGGGCGACGATCCGCGGGTGGATGTTCGGCGTAGCGTGCGGACAATGCAGTGATAAAGGCCTGTTCGCGCTCGCTTGCGCCGGGCGCCAATTCGCGCGCGCGTTGCAGGCGCGACCAGGCATCGGCGGTATCGGACGGCTCCATGCCGGCATTGACATGCGGACCAAGCACCAGCGAGGCACCCCACCAACACATCGCACAGGAAGGATCGAGCTCGGTGGCCTTGAGGAAGGATCGTTCGGCAGCATCGTGATTGAAGCCGTAGGTCAACATCAGGCCCTGGTCAAACCATCGCTGCACCTCGGGATGCGTGCTGGTGACGCTGAAACGATAGTTGCCCAGGCCTTCGAGCAGGTTGGCGCCAATCATCGCCAGCTCTGGCGCAGACACGGCCGGAGCCTCGGCCGTGGTGGCGGAATGGCGGCAGGCAACAAGTCCCAGTGCGGAGAAGCCCAGGGTTGCGAGAAGGGCAGGCAGCGCTTTCATGGAAGTCCTCCAGGGCAGGAAAGAGCGTCGGGTTACAGGTGCAACTATAGGCCCAAATCAGCGAGTTGAGGCGATCCCGGATGATTCGGAACAGACAACGGGATTGGGTGCATGATGGGCGCAACCCGATGGCGGGAACAGCCTGCCCGCTCGCGTCATCCAATGCATGACAACGGAGGTTCACGATGGCCAGATCATCAACCCGCTTGCTCGGCAAACATGCCGTTGCCGAAGGCACCATGGCATTCCGTTTCGAGAAGCCGACCGGCTTTGATTTCAAGCCAGGCCAGGCGATCGATCTCTTTCTGCCTGCCGAACCGGGCCGGTCGGAGTCGCAAGCGCATGCCTTTTCCATCGTCGCCGCGCCGCAAGAACCCGAGTTGGTCATTGCCACACGCATGCGCGAGGGCAGCGCCTACAAGAATTCACTGCAATCGCTGGAAATCGGCAGCACCCTGGAACTGGATGGTCCGTTCGGCTCACTCACCCTTCATCGCAAGCCCGAGCGCGCGGCACTCCTGGTGGCGGGAGGCATCGGCATCACGCCCTTCATGAGCATATTGCGCAATGCGGCGAGGAATCCCGGCGCACAGAAACTGTTGCTGCTCTACAGCAACCGTCGCCCGCAAGACGCCGCATTTCTTGCTGAACTGGAAGCCTTGCAGGATCGCATTGCCAATTTCCGCATGCTGGCCACGATTACCGATACGGTTGGCACGCCGCCCGCCTGGAAAGGGGCCAAGGGCAAGATCGACAGCGCATTCGTGGGCAATGCCATCCAGGGGCTGCCGGATCCCATCGCCTATGTCTCCGGGCCGCCCGGTTTCGTGCAGGCCATGCGTTCGGTGCTTGCAGAGGCAGGAATCGACGAAGACGACATCCGCAGCGAGGAATTCTTCGGCTACTGACGCAGCGTTGCCCTGAATCCGCTCGTGGTGAGCATGTCGAACCATGAACGGAATCAAGGCGCCATGTGCTCAGCCAGGCACTCGGGCTAATCGCGCTGCAGATTGAAACCGATCAGAATGGTCCGATCCGTGGCCGGCTGGAAATAGCGCCCGTTGCCCGAGTTCACCACGACGGCACCCACGCTGGAACGGTCAAGTGCGTTGTCCAGGCGCAGGAACCAGTTGCCCCAACGCTGGCGCTTGCCCAATTCAAGACCAAGGCGAAGGCTTCCCCCGGCTTCATGAAGGTTGGCGTCATCGGCAAACATGCGTCCCCTCCACAGGGCGTCGACCGAAGCATGCAGACCACTGTCGGGATTTTCCCAGTGCAGCGAGCCAAACAAGGTGCTGCGCGGGATGCCTGGCAGACGGGATCCTGACAGCGGCCCGCTCGAAAAGCGTGCGATCAGCAGCGACCAGGCCAGGGTTGCTTCAAGGTTCTCTCCCGGCTTTCCATCGAGACCAAGTTCAAGGCCCTTGCGGGTGGTGCCACCGGCATTACGGAACGTGGAGCGGCCGTCGACATTGCTTGCGGTGAGAATCTCGTTGTCCGATTCAATCGAGAATGCAGCCAGGCGAATGCGTGCCGTGTTGGAAGGATTGGCCTTGTATCCCGCCTCGACATGGCGGCTGGTGGAGGGTTTCAGTTCGAAGTTGAGCCCGTTCTGGCCGTCTGGACGGTAAGCCAGCTCGGCAAAGCTCGGTGTTTCAAAACCCTTGCCGAACGACAGGTACAGGTTGCTGGTACTGGAAGCGCGCCAGGAGGGGCCCGCAAACGCGGTGGTTCTTGAGTAATTCAGTTGTCCGCTGTCGTCGGGATTTGCGGCGTTGACGAAGCGGTCATCGACATCGAAGGCAACCCGCGAATGACGGATGCCGGCATCCAGATGCCAGCGCTCAATGCCCAGGCGCCACTGTGCGAATACGCCAAGTTTCGAGCTTGAGTCCTGCTCGTCGCGAGCCAGCGCGCCCTTGATTCCATCGGCATTGACGAAACCCTTGCGTGTTTCATGCAGGCGCTGGAAGTCGAATCCGGCAGTCCATTGCCGAGGCAGGGCGGAGTCCCGGGTCGTGCGGCTCCAATGCAGGCTGGCACCAGCGGATGCGCTGTCGAGATCGACCACGGCACCGCTGGACAGGGGTTCATCGCCGCTGAAGGGAAGAAACTGGATCACGCGCCGGCTTGCCGACCACAGCGTTGCCTGCAGATGATCCTGATCACCCAGCTCGCGCTCGTAGACAAGCCCGCCTTGCCGATGGCGATGGGTTTCGCCAGCGTCATACTGAAACACGCGTGCAACCGCCTGGCGCGGATCTTCCGCGAGTTGCCCTGCATTGAGCGAAGAGGGATCTTCGGCAAAGGGCTGGTCCTCCGCATTGAGGATGAAGGTCAGCGACGATGATTCATCGGGCCGGTAACGCACCTTTCCGTAGAAGTGATCCCTGCGCGCGCTACTGTGATCGCGAAAGCCACTGGTGGAGAAGTTTGAAATGCTGGCCAGATAGTCGAGCGGGCCGGATTGCCCGCCCGTGCGAATGTACTCTTCACGTGTGGCATCGCTGCCGAGTCGGATGCCGGCATCAAGCAAGGTTCGCGATGGTGCATTGGCGGAGAACAGTTGGATCACGCCCCCGGCTGCATTGCCGTACATCACCGCCGTCGGCCCCCTCAAGACTTCGATTCGATCAAGCAGCAACAGGTTGATGGGATCGGTTTGGCTTTGACCGTCCGGCAAGGTGAGGGGCAGCCCATCCAGCAGGATCTGTATCCCGCGCACGCCAAAGGATGCACGAGCGCCGAACCCACGCAGGGAAATCTGCAAGTCCTGGGCGTAGCTCAGGCGATCCTGGGCAACAAGACCGGGAACCTGTGACAACCAGCGGGCAAGGCCGGAACCGGGCAGGGCAGTCTGCGCCGGACCGGCATCGATCACGCTGACGGAAGCGGGTACATCAAGCTCCGGTTCCTCGTTGCGGGTCGCGCTGACCACGATCAGCGGCAGGGCTCCGGCATCTCCATCGGTGCTCGCGTCCGGCATCTGCGCAATGGCGGTGGCTGCAAGCACCAGCAGCGGAAGGCTCAATCCGACTGCGCGCGCCCAAAATCGACCGGATGGCCAAATGCATCGACAGGGAAACACCCGGTTCATCGTGCTTGCGAAGGCCCTGGAACAAAGGGACGTATCCTATACGGATTGCCCACTCATGCATTGTTCGGGCGAATCTCCATGGGCTGGCGCGATACCCCCTGCTGATCGACGATGAGGCGTACGCGCGCCGCGTTGTGGTAGAAACTGATGCGAAACATGCCCTCGTCCTCATCGGTGCCGCGTTCGCATAGCGTCTTGATCCTGCCCTGGTCCAGCAGTCGCCTGAACGTGGCGGAATCCATGCCAAGGGCCTGGGCCACCAGCGATCCATCGATTGGAATGGTTTCGCGTGACTGGAGTGTGATCGGAATGGAATCGCCCATGGACAAAGATTCCAATGAAACGCTCGCCATCATTTCCCGCTGCGCGACTTCCTGCATTGACCTCGATCAATCCTCTGATGGCGCAGATGGATTTGCAGACGAATTGATGTTGCAGGAACATGCAGATTCCATAGTGAACCGGAGTCGTGCCATGAGTGATTTCTGGTTGGGCAGCCTGATGACCGATTCGCCACAGGCGGGTTTTGAACTTGCAATCAAGCTCTCCCGAATGGGCGTCAAGTACACGCAACCATCCGCCGAGGTGCGCGATCGCCTGCGGCCCCAGTACGGCGAGGACGCCACTGCGCTGATTGCCACTTCCCAGGTTGTCGCCACCAATTTCCAGACCATCGCAGCCGCCAACAACTACTGGCGCGGCTGAGGGGCGGCCAGATCCCCTACGGGAAATGGCTGCATTTGACCTGGATCAGGGAATTGCCGGCCCGGATGCATAAGATGGTGCCATCGAAGTGCATGGCAGACGGCAATGTCCCTCCATTGCGTTCCCGAACCCAATGTCCACGTCTTTGATGCGCGCGGCGTTGCCCGCCGCTTCAGGCATTCGGCAATCTTTGGTGCCCTCGGCGCGCTGCACAACGGCGAAGCCATGCGATTCATCAATGACCATGACCCGATCCCGCTGTTGGAACAACTGGGCCAGCGTTTTGGCGGGCAGCTGTCGGTTACCTACCGGCAGCGGGATGAGCACGGCGTGGTCATCGATCTCTGCATCACCGGCCTGCCTGAGGCTTGAGGCATGGGAATGCCCGATCACTTCGCCAAGGCGCCGTCCATCACCGTTCATGATGGCCTTGCAGAGTTTCTGGGTTCTGCCGAGAACGGACGTATCCGCTATGAATTTGCCGATGCCGTAAGGCTGACGGGACACGCCTGCCCAACCGTGGCGGGTGCCTGGCTGATGGCACATGCGGCGCTGCGCGCCCTGTATCCGGATGGTCCTGCCGAGCGCGGCGACATCGAAGTCGCAATGAGTGCATGCGAAGACGAAGGGACAACCGGCGTCATCGCGCAAGTCTTCACCCTGGTCACCGGCGCTGCCGCCAGCAATGGATTCCACGGCATTGGCGGCAATCATGTGCGCCAGGATCTCTTGAGCTTCGGCCACGCCGAAGAAGATTCAATCGCCACTTTCCGCCGTCGGGACAACGGCGCTGCGGTGGCGGTGAGCATGGATCTCTCCACCGTGCCATCGCCACCGCACATGAAACCGCTGATGATGCAGGCACTGGCGGGCGATTCCACGGTTGAGACGCGCCAGGCCTTTGTGCAGGCCTGGCAGGACAGGGTACGTCGGCTGCTGGTCGAGCATGCGAACGATCCGGAAGTGATCCGGGTCCGGGCGTGCGCGACATGACGCTCATCGGCGGATGGCGAGTACCCCGTCCATTGCCGGTTCCGCCTTGAATCCCACCGTTTGCAGGCGCCGCGCGACCTCACGCGGAAGATCGCGCCCCGAGCTCAGCTTGTTGGGCGTACCGGTGTAATGGAACAGGCGCGCGCCGCGTTTCAGCACCCGCGCCAACTGCGCGTAGAAGGCTGCTGAATACAGTTCACCGGCGATGCCGAAGCGTGGCGGGTCGTGCAGGGCAGCGCCGAAGCTTGCATCCGCCAGGGTGTCGATGGCCTCCAGCACATTGGCATGCTGGACGCTGAATCGATCGGCATGTGCATTCGCATCCGGGGACCAGGGATTGATGGAGCGCAGCCACAACACGTCGGCATTCCTCTCAAATGAGCGAACCTGCATCGCACCGGCCTCGAGCGCGCAGGTGGCGAAATAGCCAAGTCCACCGCAGGTGTCCAGCACGGTCTTGCCTGCGGGCTGCACCAGGGCCACCTTGCGACGCGCATCGTCCAGTGGCGATTCGCGCGCCGTGGGCAGCATCTTGATGCCGTCGATCTCGAAGGTTGGAACGTCCCACTCGCCGGGCACGAGCTTGATCAAGGCACCGGAATAGCGGGATACAGGCACAAAGTCCTCGCCATCCCAGAAATGGATGGTGCGATCCTTGAGGCCAACAGGGTATGGATAGTGATGCTCGCGCCATTGCCATGTGTCTGCCGTCAGCTTCACCAGATCCCGGTTGCGCCCCAGATCCATCGAAGCCGTCCAGGAAAGGGCACCGGAATCGCGCTGGGCAAGCAGTAGCACGGCAAGTTGCCGAGTCAGCAGTGGGCCTGAATAGCGTTCCATCCTCCTATCCTATTGCCTGGGCAGGTTGGAGTTTGACCGGCGCAGCTCCGCCGAGGCATGCCGACGGCTAGCCTTTGATCCAGATCAGGGCGCCGATATCGGCGAATGGGCACGATGCGAGCTGCGTATTTGTTCGCGCGCAATCTGGAGTCCAACATGGAATTCCGCATTCGACTTGCTTCTTCGACACTGGACGTGGCTGCAATCAACGATGTGCTGCAGTCGGTCGACGCAACCGCCTTTGTGGACATCGATCCAGTCGACCATTCCCTGCGGGTGACGGCTTGGCTGGAAGGCGCGGACATTACCAGCCTGCTG
>SHNG01000190.1 GCA_004295005.1 Gammaproteobacteria bacterium | reverse complement strand
GCTACACCCCGGCCATTGCCGAGCAGGCGCGGCAAGCCGGTTACGAACTCGTGTTCACCAGCGACCCCACGCTCAACCCGACCCGCGACAAGCCCGGCTGGCTACTCGGTCGCGTCGGCTTCGAACAATCCGGCATCGTGGATCGCGTTGGGCGCTTTCGTGCCGACCTGCTGGCCTTGCTGCTGTTCCGCAAACCGCAGCGCGTGCTGGCGCCCTGATCGCACGGCCGTTGAAGCCCCTTCGCTACGATCTCGCAATTCGGCGTCAATCCGATACTTCTTCCTTTGCCGTGGCGGTGGCTCCTCGCCTGCGCCGCTTGAGCCGACCTGCATTCCGCTTGACCGAAGTCACGCCTGCCATTGACGGGGAAATGGTTGTCACACCCCGCTATCTGGCGGTGCGATGCTGGGTATGTTCCCGAAAATTGTCAAACTAATCATCAAATCCACTTGAAATCATCACTAAATAATCATTCTTTCATCAGGCATGAAATTCCCGGATTGAGCAACCTGCTGGCGGGCGAAACACGCCCATTCCGCACTCAAACCGAGGATAAGGTCATGTCTTTGAAAATGATGGTTTCGTTCCTGTTGCGTTCATCTGTTCTTGCAACAATTCCCATAGCTGCTGTCGCCCAAGCGTGTTCACCTTGGAAGTGCGGCCCGGTTCAGCCTTGGGTCGAAATGTCCGTGGAAGCGGTCAATCCGGCCGCCGCGCTGGTCGAGCACGACCCCATTGATGTAACGGTCACGGCAACGCTCAAGGGTATCGCCACGACTACGCTGAGATCAGGCAGGCTGTGTATACGCGAGCAGACTCCGGATTGTGTTGATGTGGACTTGCAGAAGGACAGCACGGTTCGCCGCACCATTCGGACGCAGGCACCTGCTGCGGGTGTTGCTGTTCCCATCGAGGCGTTCTATTGCGAAGTTGAAAGCGACTCGAACGGTGAGTGCGTGGAGAAATTCAGCTCTGGTTCCGGGCAACGTGTGGCAATCGGTGCCCGATACGAGGTGATCCTTCAGTCCTTCGAGATCCTGCACACACGTGCGCGCCAGAGCGACTCCGTCAAGGTGTCACTGGCAGGAGTCGCGGGGGCAACTGCTGCAACCGACTCCCAGTTGTGCGACATCGTGGGACCACCGACCTACTGCGTGGGCCCGACCGTTCAGGGCGATTTCCATGGCGGTGAAGTGATGGCTCGCGGCGACATTCGGGTTGGGCCTTTTACGCTCATACCCGAATCGGGCCCTGACTTGAACTTGCTGACTGTCATAACCAACAGCGGACACAGTTACAACGAAAAGGCGTTTCTGGCCTTCATGAACCTGATGAACACATTCGGTGCAGGCATCTACGGCTCGCTCGAGCAATCTGGTGGTTCGGAGCTCGAGTCGGCAACCAAAACCCTGAACGATGCCATGGTTGCTGACTGCGATGGTGTAGTACTCAGTCAGATGCAGATTTTGCTCAATCGCACTGTAGAGGGTCAGTACGCCTCAACCCTTGACGCACGGACCCGGGACAACGGCTTCTGGGTGCTTCAGACGAAAATCGATGAGCGAGCCAACAACGTGAACTGCGGTGACAGTTCAAAGTATCGTGCGACCCTGCGCGTGGTCAGAACCTCGTGGCGGGCCCCCAATGACAATTTCGACGGGCAAGAACGCATTGTTCTGAGCGACTTCTCGGAAGAAAGCGCGCCGCGATACTGCCCGCATGGTTCGGCCGTCGTCGAAGTGGGCTGCTCTGGGCGCTACTGCGACAATCTCCATCTGGTCTGCGGTCGCTATGCGCGCGAATTCGTGTTCGGGCACCGTGATATCGATTCGCATCAATGGAGCGGTTGGTATTCGGAAGAAGACGGCGGCCACCCGCCAGGCTGGCTGGATCCAGCGCCAATTACGGGTTTTGTCACGGGAGTAGATTGCCGCGGCGATTACTGTGACGACTTGCGCGTGGATTCCGACGCGGCGCAATCGCCAGTTGGTGAGGGCGCACCCGTGGGCGTTGTCTCCGAAGAAACTGCTCCGGCACGCTGCCCTGCAGGCCAGTTCGTGACAAAGCTCCTGTGCAGCGGGTCCTACTGCGACAACATCTCCGTCTGGTGCAGTCAGTAAAGCGCGCACCTGGGAGGGGCTCGGTCGGGCGTTCCCGGCTCGACCGAGCTTGTCTGCTCGCCCTGTTGCTGTTCCGCAAACCGCGCCACGTTTTGGCAGCTAGGGTCAGCACCGAATTTTCTCGTCGTCCCGGAATCGCGCAGCGATATCCGGGACCCAGAGCCTTGGCGCTTCTGCGGAACCTGGCTTCATGGATCCGTGCGCTTGGCGTGAACCCGTACTGTTGAACTTAAAGGCGTGTTTGTAGTGCACTTCGAATCAGGGCTACTCGTCCTCATCGGCCGAGGTGAAGTACAGGTTCGCGCTGGAAGCATCGCGTCCATCGCTCCACTTGCCGAACACGGGGCGTTGACTGCGAACCTGAAAACCCGTGGCCTGCCAGCCGGCGAGGCGTTCGGCTCGGGTACACATCTCAACCGATACGGCGACATGGCCCAGGGCTCGCGCGGCGTGTAGCAGGGCGTCAACGTGCGCACGGCTCATGCCGGTGGCGGCGTCGGTGCTCCAGAAATCGCGAACGTGCAGGATGTCCTCATGCACCTGGCAGGCAAACCAGGCGAGTAGCGTGTTATTCGCATCGCTGAGCAGCAGATAGCGGGTTTTTTCCAGCCCACAGGCATCGAAGCGCCAGCGGGCGAAGGCG
Source organism: Gammaproteobacteria bacterium (assembly GCA_004295005.1). Lineage (GTDB taxonomy): Bacteria > Pseudomonadota > Gammaproteobacteria > Xanthomonadales > Rhodanobacteraceae > Dokdonella. The sequence continues at coordinate 5,794 of SHNG01000190.1, read as the reverse complement.
GCGTCGCGCACGGCAAATACGCCTTGGCTCGGTGCCGAGGTCGTCCACAAGGTGTCGAAGCGATCATCGGCCACATCGCTCCAGCTCAATTTCACGCGGGTATCTGCGCGTGAGCGCCACGCATCGCGCAAGCGCATGCCTAGATCAACGATGACGCCCGCGATGGCGGCCAGCGGCTTGGGCCAACGCCGCGCCAGATAGTTGGCATGGCGCAGCACGCGCGCATGGCGAAGAATTTCGCCGAGCTTGGCGTAGCCGACGCGCTTGAACACCGGTGCCGCCTTGGGATTGGGAAATCCGTAGAGCAGGGCAAAGCGCGCGGCGGCGGATGCGGCCAGCTCCGATTGCAGGCTGAGCGCCGGCCCGAGCGAGCGGTGCTCGGCACTCACCGCCAGATCCACCAGCAAACCCGCTTCGCAAACCACGCCATCGATCAACAGGCGTCGTGCGGCGGCCACGGCCACGCCGACTGGCGCGGTTTCGTTTTCGTGGCGCAGCAGGCAGATGCTGGGCTCGCCATACGGACAGTCGCGATAGAACCAGTCGAACTTGGCCCGCATGCGCACCTCGTCGCCGAGATTGCCACGCCACAGTGCCAACATGGCCTCGCGATCACGCGCCACATCGCCATGCGTGGTGGTGTAGGGCGAAGGCGATGCGGGGTTGCTCAATGCGCGAGGTCCAGTTCGTTGACTTCACCGACCAGGATCGGTGCGCGGTGCATGTAGCGGGTGGTGCGGCGCTTGGCGCGGATGTCCTCGTACACGGCCTCCGCGCGCGCTTCGGAAATCTCGAGCACGCGTGCAAGTTCCGCTGCCGGCACAGCGTGGTTGAGCGACCACAGGGCAAGATCCATGGCGCGATACGGCAGGGCAAAGTAGAACTCGTCCTGGCCTTGTTCGAGGCTGTAGGTGTCGGTGGTGGGAATGGCCGCACACACGCGCTCGGGCAGGCCGAGGAAACGTGCCATTGCGTAAACTTGAGTCTTGTAGAGGTGCGCGATGGGCTTGACGTCGGCGGCACCATCACCGTTCTTGACGAAAAAGCCCTGGTCGTACTCAAGCCGGTTCGGCGTGCCGACCACGGCGTAATTGAGGCGGTCGGCGTGGAAGTATTCGAGGTTCTTGCGGATGCGCTGCTTGAAGTTGGTGGCGGCAACGATCTGCAGGTATTCGGAAAGACCGAGCGGACGTTCCACGGCTTCCCCGGCCGGTGACTGCGCCACCAGGCGGAAGCGGTTGATCTGGCCGTCGATGCCGCCTTCGATGACGATCTTGAAGCGCCAGCCTTCGCCGTATTCCGGCAGGGCGCGGCGTACTGCGGCATCGCGTGCGCTGTAGCAGCCGATGGCGGCCAGTGCCGGTGCGATATCGACGGTTTCCACGCGAATGCCAAGATGCGAGGCGAGAATGTTGGCGCGTGCCGCGCTGTCATCGGAGGAATCACGTTCCGGCAGGATCAGGGCAAACACGCGCTCCGGGCCGAGTGCGCGCACGGCCAGGGCCACGCTGCACGAACTGTCGATGCCGCCGGAGATCGCCACCACCAGGCCGCGCTTGTGCAGCTCGCGCGCGGTCACTTCGCGCAGGCGCTGGGCGATGCGGTCGGCTTCTTGTTGGTAGTCGATGTCGAGTACGTTCCAGTCCAGCTTTGTCACGAGGCCTCCTGCTGTTGCAGTTCGGATCGCCGGATCTTGCCGGAAGCGGTTTTCGGCAAGGCATCGGCGAAGGTGATGATCTTGGGAATCTTGTAGGCGGCGAGGCGCTCGCGGCAATGCGCCTTGATCCTGAGTTCGCTGAGATCTGCCGCGGGCGCGCGCACGATGACGGCCTTGATGATCTGGCCCAGGGTGTCGTCATCCACGCCGATGACGGCGACTTCGCCGACCCCGGGCAGTTCGGCAAGCACTTCCTCGACATCCTTGGGATGCACGCGGTGCGCGCCGGTCTTGATCATGTCACTGCGCCTTCCGGACAGGTACAGATAGCCATCGGTATCCGTGTGGCCCATGTCGCCGGTCTTGAGCCAGCCGTCGATCAGCACCGAGGCGGTGGCTTCGGGATTGCGCCAATAGCCGAGCATTACGTTGGGCCCGCGCGCGAACACCTCGCCAACCTCGAATGCGGCACAGACTTGGCCGGCTTCATTGCGCACCTGCAGCTCCACGCCGGGAATCGCCAGGCCCACGGCGCCGGATTTTGCATCCAGCATGTGTGGTGGCAACCAGGCCAGGCGTGCGGTGGCTTCGGTCTGGCCGTACATGATGAACAGGCGCGCCTGCGGAATGGCCTCGCGCAAACGATTCGCCACGGCCGGTGCCATGCCGCCGCCGGCCTGGGTGAGATAGCGCAGCGAGGACAAATCGTAGTCGCCCAGCGGCACGCGATTGAGCAACAACAGGAAGGTCGAGGGCACGCCGGAAAATCCGCTGACCTTTTCGCGCGCCAGGGTTTCCACCATCAGGTGCGGGAACACCAGGTTCTGCTCGATCACCAGGAACGCGCCACTGGCCAGGTGCGTGTGCAGCACCGACTGTCCGTAGGAGTAGTAGAACGGCAACACGGTGACGATGCTGTCGTCGCGCGTCAGTTCCAGGTACTCGGTGATTGAATCGACATTGGCAGCGAGGTTGGCGTGGCTGAGCATCACGCCCTTGGGTGCACCGGTGGTGCCCGAGGTGTAGAGGATCATGGCCAGTGCGTCGGGCTCGACCTGTGGCGCATCGAGCGTGCCCGGCGTTGCCACGGCTTCCTGCCAATCCATGTTGCGCGATCCGGAATTGGCCGCGCCGACGCTGACGCGCAGTATCGAAGTATCGAGTGCTTCCAGGACGCCAAGCGCATCGGCATGATCGTGCGCATGCACCACGCAACGCGCATCGCAGTGGCGCAACCAGGGTTCGAGATCGCGCGCACGTGCTTGTGCATTGAGCGGAACCACCACCGCTTCGGCCAGCCAAGAGCCGTAGCAGGCCACCACGGCCTCGATGCCATTGTTGAGGATCAGGGCAACGCGGTCGCCCGGCGTGATGCCGGATGTCTTGAGAAACGCGGCAAACGCGCAGGCCTGTGCCCACAGCGTGCCGTAGTCGATGCGACGTGCGCCTTCGGCAATGGCCCGGCGATCCGGCGCGCTGAGCGCATGCTGTTCCAGGCGGGAGCTGAGCGAGCGCATCGCGAATCGGCTCAGGCGGCCAGCTTCCTGGCCACGAATGCGCCGATGGCGTCGATGGAATCGAAATTGGCCGGAATCATTTCCTCGTTCTGCACCTTGATCGCACAGGTTTCCTCCAGGTGCGAGATCAGCTCCAGCATGCCGGTCGAATCGACAATGCCTTTCTGGATCAAGGAATCGCCATTGGCCAGCGCGTTCTCGTCATCGGTGAACAGGAAATTTTCCAGCACAAACCGCTTGATCTGTTTCTTGTGATCCATCGAATGCATCCCGCCCCTGATTGGTTTTTGCAACGGTCGCCGCCGGAATCCCTGAAGCCCGGACCTGCGCTATACCGAATTGCCGCGTGACCCCGACGATCAGCCGCAGGCTTGCAGCGGAACGGTGCAGGTTCCGATGGAGCATTCCATCGACACGGCAATCCGCAATTTTACACCATGAGGTGCTGATTTAGGCCGCGCCTGGTCGGGCTTGTGCTGCACGGATGCACGACAAGCAGGGATTGGCTATGGTTCGGGTTCGCCCACCGATCTGGCCAAGGAGTCCGCCATGCGTTTCCTGTCGCTGCTGCCGATACTACTCCTTGCAATCTCTGGATGCCGTTTGCATGCCGGTGCGCCCGAACGGCCGCAGCCGGTCGTTGCCGGGTACAGCCAGGATGTCGAGGTGGACAGCGAGCGCGGCACGATCCGCATCCGCGAGCTGGCGCGTGGACTGGAGCATCCGTGGAGCCTGGCCCTGCTGCCCGATGGCGGCATGTTGGTCAGCGAACGCCCCGGCCGCCTGCTGAAACTCGATGCCAAGGGCAACCTGCTCGCCCAAATCGAAGGCTTGCCGACGATCTTCGTGGACGGTCAGGCCGGCCTGCTGGATGTGGTGCTGGCCCCGGATTTCGCCAGCAGCAAGCTCGTCTATCTTTCCTTTGCCAAGCCCAACCTGCGTGGCAACCTGGCCGGCACCGCCGTGTTCCGCGCGCGCCTGGAAGGCAATGCCCTGGTCGACGGTGCGGTGATCTACGAGCAGGAACCCAAGCTTTCCAGTGGTACCCACGTCGGCTCGCGCCTGGTGTTCGACGGCAAGGGTCACCTGTTCGTGACCCAGGGCGAGAACAACAAGCGCCCCACGGCACAGGAGCTGGACAAACTGCAAGGCAAGCTGGTGCGCCTGAATCTGGATGGCAGCATTCCCGCCGACAATCCTTTCGTCGGGCGCGATGGGGTGCGCCCGGGAATCTGGTCCTATGGCCATCGCAACATGCAGGGTGGCGCGCTCAATCCCTGGACCGGCCAGGTGTGGACAACCGAACACGGTCCCATGGGCGGTGACGAGATCAACATCCCGCAGGCGGGCAAGAACTACGGTTGGCCCGTAATCACCTGGGGCATCAACTACAACGGCGAAGCCATTCCCGAAGCCAGCGGTACCTCCGCGCCCGGCATGGAGCAGCCGCACCACTATTGGAAGGTGTCGCCAGCGCTCAGTGGCATGGCCTTCCATGACAACGCGAAAGTGCGGGGCTGGAAGGGCAACCTGTTCCTCGGCTCGCTGGCCCAGACCTGCCTGATTCGCCTGGAGCTGGACGGTGACCGCATCGTGCACGAGGAGCGCCTGCTTGCAGATCGCGGCGAGCGCATCCGCGATGTGCGCGTGGGGCCGGAGGGTGATGTTTACGTATTGACTGACTCACCCAATGGCAAGTTGCTGCGCATCTCGCTCATGCCGGCGAAGGCCGATGCCAATCCACAACCGGATTGAAATTGCCACGCAGGGTAGGTCGGCTTTCAACCCGACGTTCTGGCGGGTAGGGGAAGACGTGTCGGACTAAGCCCGACCAACGACAACGCGAAGACGGCGCAAGCATGCCTACTCGCCCAGTCGTGATTCGGGCTGGTGTAGGTCGGGTTTCAACCCGACGCTTTTCTTTCAAACGTCTGTCGGGCTGAAGCCCGATCAACGACAACGCGAAGACGGCGCAAGCATGCCTACCCGATCAGTCGTGATTCGGGCTGGTGTAGGTCGGGTTTCAACCCGACGCTATTGGCCTATCCCCCAGGATCAAGAGCTTTCTTCATCGCCTGCGGCGCTGCCGAGCCACTTTTCTTTGAGTCGGCAAAGAAAAGTGGCCAAAAGAAAGCCGACCCGAGGTGCGCGCGTCAGCTTCGCTGCCGTTCCCTGCGTTGCTCGGAGTCCAGCGGCCGGCGCGAACTCGCGCGTCCCTGCGCTCGAACATGCGCGCCTTCCCCCACTGGATTCCTGCGCTACTCGGCGCTGCCACGGGATTGAAAATCAAGAGCCGCTCGTATCCCACAGGTCCGCGCCTTCGCAGGTTTCACCTCGATGTTCTGGCCAGCAGGTGAAGGTATGTCGGACTGAAGTCCGACCAACGACAACGCGAAGACGGCGCAAGCATGCCTACTCGCCCAGTCGTGATTCGGGCTGGTGTAGGTCGGGTTTCAACCCGACGCTATTGGCCTATCCCCCAGGATCAAGAGATTTCTTCATCGCCTGCGGCGCTGCCGAGCCACTTTTCTTTGAGTCGGCAAAGAAAAGTGGCCAAAAGAAAGCCGACCCGAGGTGCGCGCGTCAGCTTCGCTGCCGTTCCCTGCGTTGCTCGGAGTCC
>SHNG01000077.1 GCA_004295005.1 Gammaproteobacteria bacterium | reverse complement strand
CACATCCGTGTGCTGGCAGCTCACGGGCCCACATCGTGTGGGCCCTCCTGCGGACTTTTCCTTCGCAGTCGCGCCACGAGCGAGGGGACCCGATGGCCGTGGATGGCCGGAGTGCAGGAAATGCAGGAGCAATTTCCTGCCGATTTGGTGGCCATCCTGGCCACGGCCCCGGACCATGCGCTTCCAACATGCGCTGTCGCGGAACGAGGCGTTTGCTGATCAGCTTCTTTCAGCGCGCAAACCCCCGTGGTTCGTGCCGAGCAACGCAGTCGGACACGGGAGCAAGGCGCCCTTGTCCGAGGCCAGGGATGGCCGAGTTGGCGCCGGCCTGTGGACGGCAAGGAGCGAAGGGCACATCGCTCGCCATGCGAGCGATGCACGAAACCCGGGCGGCCTTCTCTTTGCCTACTTTCTCTGACTCCGGGCGTCCTGCCCTCCGCCCTTCGGGCCAGCTCCGCTGTTCGCGCCGCTCCTGCGGCGCAGTGTCCACGCAAGAGAAAGTAGGGCGCGCGCCGAAGGCGTGTGAAAGCTTTGGGCCAACATGACGGTTATGCGTTCAATGCATGCGCCCAGAGTTCAGCAGGCTCGAGTAAGGCGCTGGGTCCCTGCCTCCGCAGGGACGACCCAAGGTGCGGCACGATGCGAAGGGCACGTCGCGCGCCGCAGGCGTGTGAAAGCGTTTGGGCCAACATGACGGTGATGCATTCGAACCCGTGCGCCCAACGTTCAACAGGATCGAGCAAGGCACTGGGTCCCTGCCTCCGCAGGGACGACCCAAGGTGCGGCAGGATGCGAAGGGCACGTCGCGCGCCGAAGGCGTGTGAAAGCCCTGTTCTAAAATGCCCAAAGTGGCAACAAGCCAAACCCCTCGCTCCGCGATATAGTGATCCGTTCCCCACCCGCAAATCCACGCACCCCATTCATGGACACGATCCGCATCCGCGGCGCGCGCACGCACAACCTCAAGAACATCGACCTCGATCTGCCGCGTGACAGTCTGATCGTGATTACCGGGCTGTCGGGATCGGGCAAATCCTCGCTCGCCTTTGACACCATCTACGCCGAGGGCCAGCGCCGCTATGTCGAATCGCTGTCGGCCTATGCGCGGCAATTCCTGTCAGTGATGGAAAAGCCCGATGTCGACCACATCGAAGGTTTGTCGCCGGCGATCTCGATCGAACAGAAATCCACATCGCACAATCCGCGCTCCACGGTCGGCACCATCACCGAGGTCTACGACTATCTGCGCCTGCTCTACGCTCGGGCCGGCTCGCCGCGTTGCCCCGATCATGGCCAGGCGCTGGAAGCACAAACCGTCAGCCAGATGGTGGATGCCGCGCTGGCGCTGGACCCGGCCAAGCGCTACATGCTGCTGGCGCCGGTGGTGCGCGAGCGCAAGGGCGAGCATGTGCAGGTGTTCGAGCAGTTGCGTGCGCAGGGTTTCATCCGCGTGCGCGTGGATGGGGTGGCGCATGAGCTGGATGCGGTGCCCGCGCTCACGCTGCGCCAGAAGCACACCATCGAAGCGGTGATCGATCGCTTTCGTCCCAAGGCGGACATCAAGCAACGTCTGGCCGAGTCCTTTGAAACCGCCTTGCGCCTGGGCGATGGCATCGCCCTGCTGGTGGACATGGATGATGCGAAGGCCGAACCGACCACGTTCTCCTCGCGCTTCTCCTGCCCGCTGTGCGACTACGCCTTGCCCGAGCTGGAACCGCGCCTGTTTTCGTTCAACTCGCCGGTCGGCGCCTGCCCTTCCTGCGATGGGCTCGGCGTTACCCAGTTCTTCGATCCTGAGCGCGTGGTCACGCATCCCGAATTGCCGCTGTCCGGTGGCGCGGTGCGCGGCTGGGACCGGCGCAACATGTACTACTTCCAGATGATCCTTTCGCTGGCCAAACACTACGGCTTCGATGTGGAGACACCCTGGAACAAGCTGACGGAAAAAATCCGCCAACGCGTGCTGTATGGCTCCGGTGATGAACAAATCGCGTTCAACTACACCATGGAGAAAGGCGGCAAGGTCACGCGCAAGCACAAGTTCGAAGGCATCATTCCCAACCTCGAACGGCGCTACAAGGAAACCGAATCCCCGGCGGTGCGCGAGGAAATCGCCCGCTTCATCAGTCCGCGCGCCTGCCCAGAATGCAATGGCCAGCGACTCAATCGTGCCGCACGCAACGTGTTCGTGGCCGACATCAACCTGGCCGATGTCACCGCGCAACCGATAGACCAGTCACTCGCCCATTTCGACACGCTTACCCTGCCCGGCTGGCGCGGCGAGGTGGCGGCCAAGATCGTCAAGGAGATCCGCGAGCGCCTGCACTTCCTCGTCGATGTCGGCCTCAATTACCTGACCCTGGATCGCCAGGCCGATTCGCTGTCCGGTGGCGAGGCGCAACGCATCCGTCTGGCCAGCCAGATCGGTGCCGGACTGGTCGGCGTGATGTACGTGCTGGATGAGCCGTCCATCGGCCTGCATCAGCGCGACAACGAACGCCTGCTCGGCACCCTGGTGCGCTTGCGTGATCTCGGCAACAGCGTGATCGTGGTCGAACACGACGAAGATGCCATCCGCGCTGCCGACCATATCGTCGATATCGGCCCCGGCGCCGGCGTGCATGGCGGCGCCATCGTCGCCCAGGGCAAGCTCAAGGACGTACTCAAGGCAGCCGACTCATTGACCGGGCAATACCTGTCCGGCAAGCGCCGCATCGAGGTTCCGGCAAAGCGGCGCAAGACGGATCCCAAGCGCGTGCTCAAGGTCATCGGTGCCAGCGGCAACAATTTGAAACAGGTCGATGCGGAAATTCCGGCCGGCCTGCTGACCTGCGTGACCGGCGTCTCCGGTTCGGGAAAATCCACCCTGATCAACGACACCCTGTACCGGCAGACGGCAGTCGAACTCAACGGTGCGTCGGAAAAACCCGCACCGTTCAAGCGCATCGAAGGGCTCGACCTGTTCGACAAGGTGGTCGACATCGACCAGACCCCGATCGGGCGCACGCCACGCTCCAACCCGGCCACCTACACCGGCCTGTTCACACCCCTGCGCGATTTGTTTGCGCAGGTGCCGGAAGCGCGTGCACGCGGCTACAGCCCGGGGCGCTTCAGTTTCAACGTCAAGGGTGGGCGCTGCGAAGCCTGCCAGGGCGATGGCCTGATCAAGGTCGAGATGCACTTCCTGCCCGATGTGTATGTGCCCTGCGATGTCTGCCACGGCAAGCGCTACAACCGCGAAACCCTGGAGATCGGCTACAAGGGCCACACCATCGCCGACGTGCTGGAAATGACCGTCGAAGATGCGCTGACCCTGTTCAAGCCCGTGCCGATGCTGGCGCGCAAGCTGGAAACGCTGATGGACGTGGGTCTGGGCTATATCAAACTCGGCCAGAGCGCGACCACGCTTTCCGGTGGCGAGGCGCAGCGCGTGAAACTCTCGCGCGAACTGAGCAAGCGCGATACCGGACGCACCCTGTACATTCTCGATGAACCCACCACGGGCCTGCATTTCCACGACATCGAACAATTGCTCAAGGTATTGCACCGTCTTACCGATGACGGCAATACGGTGGTGGTGATCGAGCACAACCTGGATGTGATCAAGACCGCCGACTGGGTGATCGACCTCGGCCCCGAAGGAGGCGGCGGTGGTGGTCAGATCATTGCCACCGGCACGCCGGAGCAGATTGCCAAGGCCAAGGCTTCACACACCGGGCGCTTCCTCGCACCGGTACTGGGCAAACCCAAGGGAGGCAAGGCGGCATGAGCATCGACACGCGACGCTTGCTTTCACGCTGCACCATCAGCGTGCGCTGGCGCGACCTCGATACGTACAACCACGTCAACAATTCGGTGTTCCTGAGCTATCTGGAAGAAGCACGGCTGATCTGGCTGCGCAGCCTGCAGGGTGAATGGAAAAGCAAGACCTCGGCCCCGGTGATCGCTTCGAGCCAGCTCGACTTCCGCAAGCAGCTCGAATGGCCGGGCGAAGTGGCCGTGGAAACCTGGGTCGAGCGCATCGGCAACCGTTCGCTGACCCTGGGCAGCCGCATCGAATCCAACGGTGGCGAGACCGTTTACTGCGATGCCAGGGTGGTGCTGGTCTGGATCAACCCCTCCAGCGCGACGTCCATTCCCCTTCCGGCCGTCATTCGCGAAGCCTGCGCCTGATTCGATTGTCTGTGCAGCGCAGCGGACCAATGCGACAATCGCCGAGTGGCGCACAAGCGCCACGGGAACCGTGCCGGAGCACCCATGAAGAATGCCGAATCACCCCCGCCCGCCGAAACCGGCAAGCGCCCCGCCGGAGGTGAAGACCCGGCTTCCGCCTTTCAGGTCAACGGCGAAGCCTTCTTCCACAGCGGTGATCCGGCCATGCCCCTGCTCTGGTATCTGCGCGACGTGCTGCGCCTTACCGGAACCAAATACGGTTGTGACACGGGAAACTGCGGAACCTGCACGGTGCTCATCGATGGCAAGGCCAGGCGCGCCTGCCAGGTGCCGATGGCCGACCTGAGCGGACACGCGATCACCACCATTGAAGGCCTGGAAAGCAATCGCCTGCATCCGGTCCAGCAAGCGTGGATCGAGCAGGATGTCGCCCAATGCGGCTACTGCCAGTCCGGGCAGATCATGACCGTGGTCGACTTGCTCGCACGCAAGCGCAGGCCCGGCAAGGACGATATCGCCGCCATCGCGAACCTGTGCCGCTGCGGCACCTATCCACGCATCCGCAGCGCCATCGAACGCGCACTCGTGTTGACGCGGGACAGCAACAAATGAGCACACGTGCCGCGTTGTCACGACGTCGTTTCCTGCAACTTGGCCTCACCGCGAGCGGTGCCCTGCTGGTGGGCTTTGGCAAGTCCGCGTTTGCCAGAACCACGACCCAGATCGAGCTTATTGGCGAGGACCTGGTGAAGCTCACCGGCTACGTCATGATCGAGCGCGACAACGGCATCGTCATAGGCGCGCCGGGTTGCGAAGTCGGCCAGGGCGTGTTCACCGCCCTGCCCATGCTCATTGCCGAAGAACTGGATGTCGATTGGTCCAGGGTGCGCGTGATCCAGTTGCCGTATGACGAGGCAACCGACATCAAGCCCGCCGACGACGTGATGCACGGAAATTTCAATGGCATCAGCGAAGGCTGGAAGCTCATGCGCGAGGCCGGCGCAACCGCACGCTGGCTGTTGCTGCAGGCGGCAGCCAACGCCTGGGCAACGCCCGTGACGAACCTGCACACCGAAGCCGGACACGTGGTGCATGCCGACGGTCGCAAGTTGAGCTATGGCGCACTGGCGCGCATGGCCGCTGCGCTCAGCTTGCCGACCGATCCGGTTGCATTGAAGGACCCCAGGGATTTCCAGTTGATCGGAAAACCGACCCGCACTGCCGACGCACGCGCGATCGCCACCGGCCAGGTGCGCTACGGCATCGATGAGTACATGAGCCAGGTATTGGTGGCGGTGATGCTGCGCTGCCCGCACCCCGGCGGCAGCCTCGAGAGCCTCGACGACAAGGAAGCTCGCGCCATCAAGGGCGTCGTCGATGTCATCCGCATTGAAGGCCCGCAGCCCGGAGAGGCATCCGCAGGCATCCTTGCCGCCGGCGTTGCCGTTGTTGCCGAAAACACCTGGGCAGCAATCCAGGGGCGTCGTGCACTCAAGGCAACCTGGAAACCGGGGCCGTGGCAGGAGGAGTCGTCAAGCCGCCTGACTGCCAGCGCAAACGCCCTGCTGGATGCTGCAAAGGACGGCATTGTCCTGCGCAAGGATGGCGATTTCGCCGGCTCGCGCAAACGCGCCCGCCTGACCCTGAACGCACGCTACGAATTGCCCTTCCTTGCCCACGCGACGATGGAGCCTCCGAACGCGCTGATCGACCTGCGCAATGACGGTGCCTTGCTGGTGGCCTCGGTGCAGGATGCACCGGCCGCCGCGCGCATGATCAATGCATTGAGCGGCCTCGCCCTGGAAACCATAGAGCTCCGCCTGCCGCGCGGTGGCGGAAGTTTCGGACGTCGCCTGCACAACGATTTTGTTGCCGAAGCCGTGCTCATTGCCAAGCTGGCCGGCAAGCCGGTCAAGCTCATGTGGATGCGTGAAGACGACCTCGCCCACGATCTCTACCGCCCCTTTGGCATGCACGAGCTGAGCGCCACCCTGGACCGCAGGAATCGCGTGGCCGGCTGGTCGCACCATTGCGCCGCCACGCCACTGGAGTGGCGCACGCCGGTCAAACAGGATGCCTCGACCGCCAGCGGTTGCGTCGAAACGGATGGATTTCCCGCTGGCCTCGTCGACAATCTCGACAGGATTTTCCATCCCCTGGATTCCGGAATGCCGCGTGGTGCATGGCGCGGCCAGCAGCACACGTTCAGCGCGTTCGCAGAACAGTGCTTCGTTGACGAGATCGCCGCACAGACCCGCCGCGATGCAGTCGACCTGCGTCTGGAAATGCTCGGCGCAAGCCGCGAGATTCCCTATCGCGGAACGGGTGGGCCGGTGTTCGATAGCGGCCGCCTCGCCAATGCACTCAAAAAATGTGCGGAGCTGATCCGCTGGAAGGAAAAGCGCAGCAACGGCCATGGCGTCGGCATTGCCTGCAACTTCAGTTTCGGTGCCCATGTCGCGCATGCGTTCGAGGTATCCATGGAAGATGAACGCCTGCGCATCCACCGTGCTGTCTGCGTTGCCGATGTCGGTCGCGCGGTCAACCCGCTGGGCGTCGAGGCGCAATTGATGGGCGCAACCATCGACGGTATCTCCACCGCATTGCGCCTGCAGGTCACCGTGCGTGGAGGACAGGTTCAGCAAAAGGACTTCTCCGACTATCCGCTGCTGGCCATGGCCGATGCACCGGACAAGATCGAAGTGCACATCATCGAGTCGAGCCTCGATCCCATCGACGCCTACGAGGTGGCCATTCCAAGCGTCGCCCCGGCCCTGGCCAACGCCATTTACGCAGCCACCACGGTACGCATCCGCAAGCTGCCCCTGCTGCCGGAACTCATGCGCATGCTGTGATTGCAGCGCCGCGGAACCCGGCCCGCGCGCCATGGGGCAACAAATTCTTGACTCCGGATTGTGTAGCTTGCGCACCGCCAGATCCGGAGGAGTGCCTGTGATTCGAGACTTGATTGGCTTGGCTGTCTGCCTGCTGCTTTCGGGCGGTGCCTTTGCGCAGGATTCCGCGAACCCCGATGCTCTCACGGCAGAACTCGACACCATCGTGGTGACCGGTGAGCAACCCGGCCCCGGCTTGTGGAAGGTGAGCAAGGGCGATCATGTTCTGTGGGTGCTGGGTGTCATCGCTCCGCTGCCGAAAAAGATGGAATGGCAATCACGCGAGGTCGAACAGCGCATCTCGGAATCGCAGGCGCTGCTCTCGCGACCCTTTGTGGGCGTCAAGCTCAAGAGCGGGTTCTGGGCCTCCGTAGCCTTGCTGCCGTCGATGGTGGGCATCCGCAACAATCCTGATGACAAGACGCTGGTCGACGTCGTGCCGGCGGATGTCTACGCGCAATGGCAACCCCTGAAACAACATTACCTCGGGCGCAACAACAAGGTCGAAGATTGGCGACCGCTGTTTGCCGCGACGGAACTCTACGAAGCGGCCATTCGCAAGAACGCCATGACTGTTCAAGCCGATTCCGTCAACAAGTCGATTGCGAAACTGGCCAAGCGGGCAGGACTGAAACCGACCGCGGTCGGGGTGACGATTGAAATCGAGGCATCGCGCAAGACAGCCAGGGAATTCAAGGGTTCCAGGCTCGATGATCTCGAGTGTTTCAGCAAGACCCTGGATCGAATCGAGACCGATCTCGACAACATGAAACTTCGCGCCAACGCGTGGGCCACCGGCGATCTGGAGTCGCTGCGTGCCCTGCCCTATGAAGATCAGTACACCGCCTGCACGCAAGCCATCCTGAGTGCAGCGGTATTTCGCGACGCCGGTGATCTCAAGGCGCGCGTGAAAGCCGCATGGCTGGAAGTCGCCGCGAAAACCCTTGAAGATCACTCCACGAGTTTTGCCGTCCTCGGGATGAACCAGGTCGTCGCAAGCGATGGCTATCTCGCCGCCCTGCGTGAACAGGGAATGCAGGTGCTGGCCCCGGATGAGGTGATCGAATCGCTTGAGTCGCCGCTTGGGGAATCGCCGTGATTATCCGGGAATGAAGCTGGCTCTATACGAATACCGCCAATTGCAAACTGGATCAGCAAGGGGAAACTCGCCGCGCGAGGGTAAGCGCGCAGCAGACTTTTTTGGTAAAGAGTAGGGCCTTCCTGCCATCTGCACTCGCTTGCTCGATCCAATGGCTTAAACGTCCAAAACGATGGAAGGCCCAGCAAGAGGCTACCACCTGGAAACTGCCAGCACACTTGGAGAAGCTCAGAGGCCAAAAGTCTAACTTGGACTTTCCAAAGGAAGCTCGACCAATGCACGTAGGGAAGTCTCAAGCCCCATTTTTCGCCTACCGCTTGAATAGAAACACCCCCACGCGCGTGGGGAAGTCGCATTCAGGTCGCCGATCAAGGTTGCGATGTTGGAAACACCCCCACGCGCGTGGGGAAGTCCGCAGGCGGTCGACAACCTCAGCGCCCTGCGTGGAAACACCCCCACGCGCGTGGGGAAGTCAACGTCATACAGCGTGGAATCGTGGATCACTGAGAAACACCCCCACGCGCGTGGGG
>SHNG01000096.1 GCA_004295005.1 Gammaproteobacteria bacterium | reverse complement strand
CACGGCCGTGGCAAGCGGGCAGACGCAATCACCGTTCGGCAATACGCAGTTCAATCCGCTGTACCAGGAACTGAGAACACGCCTTGCCGACCTGCGCCGCGAAATCGCCGCAACCCAGACGCGCATGAGTGCCAGCGAAGGCATGTTGAATGACGAGCTTGATCGCAGTCGGCGCATCGCTGCTTCCGAAGGTGCCTTGGCCGAGCTGACGCGCGACTATGAAGTCAATCGCGACATCTATCAGGACCTGCTCCGACGCCGCGAGAACGCGCGCGTGTCGATGGTGCTCGACGAAGAGCAACGCGGCTTGACCTTCCGCATCCAGGATCCAGCCATCCTGCCCTTGCGCCCGTCCGGATTGCGACTGCTGCATTTTGCCGCCGGTGGCCTGGGGCTTGGCGTGCTGACTCCGCTTGCGCTGCTGTTTGCCTTGGTCCAGTTCGATCCGCGCGTGCGCAGTGCACGCCAGTTGGAACGCACCACCGGCCTCGTTGCGCTTGCCACCATTCCCACCTACCCGACGGCGGGTGAGCGCATGCGCAACCGTGCGCGTGTCGCATTTGCGTTCGCCGTGGTGGCTGCGGTGCTTGGGGCCTATGCCCTTGTCTATTGGTTCAAGGTTGTAAAACTCACATGAGCAATCCACAGGACGCGAGCCAGCCGCCTGATCACGTGGGTGCCGCTTTCGGTGCCGCCGCCGGCGACATCGCACGCCGCGCCAGCACATCGCGCTCGATTGCCCGAATCGTCGAGCCCTATGCGCTGACCCGACGCGCCCTCGAAGATCGACGCATGATCCATCCGGAGGAATCGGCGCGCAAACATGCCGATGCATTCCGCGAGATTCGCACCAGCCTGCTGGCACGCGGCGGCGATCACAATTTCATCGTGATGGTGGCGCCCATCAGCCCGCGCTCGGGAGGCAGCTTCGTCGCGCGCAATCTTGCCGCGGCGTTTGCATTCGATGAAGCCAAGACCGCCCTGCTGATCGACTGCAACCTGCGCAATCCATCCCAACACAAGGAACTCGACGTCGAGGCTCCGGATGGCGGACTGATCGACTACCTGGAACATCCTTCGCTGGGCGTGGAAAAGATCCTCTGCCACACCGGCATTCCGCGCCTGCGCCTGATTCCCAGCGGACACAAGCGCGAGATGGGCGGCGAGTACTTCTCCTCATTCCGCATGCGCGCGCTGATTGATTCCCTGCGCAGTCGCTATCCGGATCGCTACCTGTTCCTGGATGGACCTGCGGTAAAGGGATCACCGGATGCGCGCATCCTGTCCGACCTGGTCGATTTCGTGGTGCTGGTGACCGGCAGCGGCCGCGATACACCCAGTGCCATCAACAAGCATGTGGCTGGCTTCGATCCAGCCAAGCTTGCAGGTGTCGTGATCAACGAGATTCCTTGATTTGCCATCAGCGGAGGGGATAGTCATGCGCAAGACCGCCAGGAACCTCGCCCTGCTCATGTCTGCGGCAAGCTGTCAGGATGCGCTCGCCGTGCGTCTGGACTACGCCCTGGAACTGGGCGTCCTGCACAGCGACAACATTGCCTATACCGCGGACAACCCAATCAGCGAAACCGTGCTGATCCCGCATCTCAACTTCAGCATCAGCGAATCAAGTTCGTCCGTGCTGGCCGAGATCAGCGGCGTGCTCGAGTATCGGGACTATCTCGACGACACCTTCGGCAGTGAGTTTCGCGGCAACCTCAACGGACTGGTCAACTGGACCCTGCTTCCGGAACGGTTGAACTGGACGTTCAACGACAATCTTGGCCTGTATCCGGTCAGCCTTCGTGATCCGGACGTCCCTGGCAACCTGCAGCAAACCAATGTCTTCAGCACCGGACCCACATTCCGCTTCCGCATCACCCCCACCCTGCTTGGCCAGGCAGAGCTTCGCTTCAGCGACAGCCATGCGGAGGAAAACGGGGCCTTTGACTCACGTCGATATTCCGCGGCGCTGCGTGGCCTGTTTGACCTGAGCAGCACACAGAAGCTCGGCGGCAACCTCGAGTATCAACAGGTCGATTTCGACGATGACCTGCTGGCCCGCGATTACAAGGACATGTCGGCATACTTGAGCTACACCCAGGCGCTCTCGCAACTCGATGTGAACGCCTCGCTTGGATACTCGCACCTGGATTTCGAGCGCGGTGGAAATTCATCCGGCCCGCTTGCGCGACTGGGTATCGACTGGCGGGTCAGCGCAAGCAGCACGCTGGGCCTGGCCGTCGCCGACCAGTACACCGATGCGGCCTCCAGCATCAGCGCCGGTGGAGCCAACTTCGATGCCGGCTTTGGTGGTGTCGAGGTCGGCGGTGCCGCCATCACTCCGGACGTCTTTCACGAGCGTCGGGTCAGCGGCACGTACCAGTTGCAAGGCACCCGCCTGAATCTGGCAGCGCTGCTGCGTTACGGCACCTATCGCTATGAAGAAGCCGCACCCGCCCTGGCCAATGATCGCGATGAGCTGGGCGCGGGCCTCAACCTCGGCTATCTGCTGCGGCCAACCCTGACCCTTGGCGTCAACGCCGAGGCGACACGGCGCGAGTTCAACGAATCCGACCTCACTGATCGCAATTACCGTTACGGGATCTATCTCACCCAGCGCATGACCCGGCATTTGAGCTGGCGCGCGGACCTGGCGCGCAACGAGCGCCACTCGAGCGCCGCTGCCGATTCCTATGACGAGAACTCCGTCTACCTGCGCTTCACCTACACACGCTGAGCCGACGCAATCCGTCATCGACTCGAGGAATTGATGAAACCCATCCTGGTTACCGGCGGGGCCGGCTATATCGGTAGTCACGTGGTCCTGCAACTCATCGAGCGCGGCGCCGAGGTCGTCGTTGTCGACAACCTGAGCACTGGCTTTCGTGAAGCATTGCGTGGAGTCGAACTCATCGAGGCGGACGTCGGTGATCGCCAGGTCATGGACACCTTGCTGCGCGAGCGCGGAATTGAAACCGTGCTGCATTTTGCCGCCCACACCATCGTGCCGGAATCGGTGCGTGATCCCTTGAAGTACTACGCCAACAACACCTGCTCCACACGCTCGTTGCTGGCTTCCTGCAGCGCCAATGACGTTCGCGAGTTCGTGTTCTCCTCCACCGCTGCCGTATACGGCATGCCGGCAAGCGGCGATGCAGACGAGCTGACCGCAACCGCACCCATCAATCCGTATGGCATGTCCAAGCTGATGAGCGAGCACATGCTCAGGGATCTGTGTGCTGCCACCACCATGCGCCATGTGATCCTGCGCTATTTCAATGTGGCCGGCTGCGACCCGTTGGGACGCATTGGCCAATCAACCTTGAACGCCACCCTGCTCATCAAGGTCGCCTGCGAACATGCGGTGGGCAAGCGCGACCGCCTGTGCGTATTTGGCACGGATTACGACACCGCCGACGGCACCTGTATTCGCGACTACATCCACGTCAGCGACTTGGCGCGCGCCCACCTCGACGCGCTGGACTACCTTCGTCGTGGCGGAGAATCGGCCACCCTCAACTGCGGTTACGGACATGGCTACAGCGTGCGCGAGGTCATCGACTCGGTTGAGCGGGTCAGCGGCAGGAAACTCAACATCGTTTACGAACCACGCCGTGCCGGTGATCCACCTGCATTGATTGCACGTTCGCAGCGCCTGAAGACGATGCTGGACTGGAAACCGCAGCATGACGCGCTCGATTTCATCGTGCGCACAGCGCTCGAATGGGAGCGCACGCTGGCCGCCCGCAGCACGCCGACGGCAATCCTGTAGTGCGCACCGCAGGATTTGAAGCATTGCCGCGTCCCCAGAACCCCACACCTCCCAGAGGATCCTGCATGTACAGCTCATTCGCAATGCGCTGCACCCTGGCCACTGCAATGGTCCTGTTCGCTGTTGTCTGCATGCCGGCGCACGCCGAGCTCAAGATCGACACTTCAGGGGTAGACCAGAAGTCGAAAGCCTTCCAGCGCTTCCACAATTATGTGGATGCCGCAGTCAACGGCAGCCCAGGCTATGGGTTTTCAGCCACCGATGCAGCCACCCTGTACCAGCTCACGCCCAAGCCGAAATACTGCGAGCTTGCGGTACGCCTGGTCCAGACCCAGGTCGATGACGCCGACAAGGCCATTGCCCAGGGCCAGCGCCCCGCGGTGGCCGGTGATTCATACCTCGAATCCGGCCCGATGATCAGCGACCTGGCATTGACCTGGGAAGTTTGTCGCGCATCGATCACGGATGCGCAGCGTGCACAGTGGTCGAAATACGCCGAGCAGACCATCCACAACATCTGGAATCCGAAGGCGGCGAAATGGGGTGAGCGTGCGTTTGAATGGACCGGCTGGTCCATCGACAACCCCGGCAACAATTACTACTACAGCTTTGTCGAGGCCACCATGTTCTGGGCGCTGGCCAGCAACAGCGAGCAATGGCTGAAACTGTTGCGCGAGGACAAGCTTCCGGCCCTCACCGCCTACTTCGGCAAGCTGTCCGGTGGTGGCAGCCTGGAAGGCACCGGTTATGGCGCGGCGCACATGCGCCTGTTTGCAATCTATCGAGTCTGGCGCGACTCAACCGGCGAGGATCTTGCCAATGCCAATTCGCATGTGGACGACAGCATCCGCTTCTGGGTTCATGCCACCATGCCGACCCTGGATCGCTTCGCACCCATTGGTGACCAGTCGCGGGTATCGATCCCCGAGATCTACGACTATCACCGCCGCCTCGTGCTCGAGGCCCGCGCGCTGAGCAAGAACGAGGAGGTGCGCGCCATGGCTTCCTGGTGGTTGCACCATATTTCCATCCCCGAAATGACCTCGGGCTTCAACCTGCGCCATGACCTGCTGCCTGCGGGCGATGACGGGCATCCGCCTACGGATCGCATCTACTGGGCGAAAGGCACCGGCCACGTGTTTGCGCGCACCGACTGGAACCGGAATGCGATATGGCTTGGTTTCAACGCTGGCCCGTACGTGGAAAGCCATGCGCACCAGGATCAGGGCGGCTTCACCTTGTTTTCCGGCGACTGGTTGGCGGTGACCGAAAACATCTGGTCGCACTCGGGCATCCAGCAAGGCACCGAAGTCCACAACGTGCTGCGCTTCGAACGCAATGGAACCATCATCCGCCAACGCGAACCCAGCACATCGAGCATGAAGATCACCCGCATGGATCAGGCCAATGGCAGCTTGCAGGCGACCGCCGACTTGAGTCCCGCCTATTCCTCCGGCGTGAAGTCTTGGCAACGTGAGGTGGATTTCAGTTTAGGCAAGCTGATCGTGCACGACAGCTTCACCACCGATGCGGACACCCAGGCCGTTTTCCAGATCAATGTCCCGGTCAAGCCGGTGCTCGAAGGACATGAAGCGCGCGTCGGCAAGTTGCATGTCAAGGTGCTCAAGCCCGCCGATGCCGTGCTCAGTACGCTGGATTTTTCCAGCCTCGACAAGGGCGAATTCCGTTCCGGTTGGCGCATCGATGTGCGCGGTTCCGGCAACGAGTTTCAGGTCGAGCTTGCTCAGGATGCTCCCTGAGTCGGCATTCCTTACCTCAATTGGATTCATCGCATGCACTGGAAATTGAAAGGCTCGCTGCAAAAAGTGCTTGGCTGGGTGCCTGGAGGGGATGAACTGCACTTCCAGTTGCAGCGCCGCTTTGGTGGTTTGCGCGATTTCGGGCGCGAATTCGACATCAAGATGTCCGACTGGGAAATCATGGTTGCGCGCCTGGCCGAATCGGACATCCGCATTCCCGGACAACGCCTGTTCGAAATCGGCAGCGGCTGGTACCCAACCTTTCCAATCGCCTGCTATCTGGCCGGTGCACGGCGTGTCACCACGGTGGACCTCAACCGGCACATGCGGCCGAAACTCCTGCTGGCCTGTGCGCGTCGCATGGAGAATTTTCTTGCCCAGATTGCCGCTGCGGTGCAGGTGGACGAAGACGAGGTGCGCGCCCGCCATGTGCGCCTGCTGGACCAGTTGTCCGTATCGGGCGATCTCACAGCGGCAACCGACGGCGTGGTTGAGTATCACGCGCCCATGGACGCGACCCGCACCGGATTTCCGCAAAATCAGTTTGACTGCATCTTCTCCAACAGCGTGCTCGAACACGTGCCACCGGAAGTCATCGATGCCATGTATGTCGAGGCCCTGCGCATTCTCGATGTGGGCGGGGTGATGTTTCACTCGGTCAATTGCGGCGACCACTACGCCTATGTCGACCGCAGCATTCATCAGTTGCACTACTTGCGCTACTCGGATGCGCAGTGGTCGCGCTGGAACAATGCCTTCCTCTACCAGAACCGCATGCGCGCCCATGTGTTCGTCGAGCGTGCCGAAGCCTTGGGTTTCCGCATCCTGCTGAACACCGCGAAACCCAGCGAGCTGCGCATGCAACAACTTGCATCCACCCCGGTACACGCACAGTTCGCCGGCATTCCGCCGGAGCGCCTGTGCATCACCAGTGTCGATTTCATTGCGCGCAAGCCTGGCCGCAGTGATGCGGCGATTGCCGCGGCTGCATGAATGACGCAGACCGCAGCAGCCAGGAAACTCCAGGGAGCCCAAGACATGTCTTTACCGCGAACGGCAGTAGCCATCTTGGGCGTGATCCTGGCGCTGTGCGCGAGTGGACTTTCGATTGCCGCGACTACGGGTTCCGCTCCCCAGGCTATCGAATTGCATCGTCTTGACGGCGGCAGCGGCGAGGTCGCGGTCACTTTTGGCATCCCGTTCCCGCCCGGCAAGCTGAGCGATGCCGACTCCATCCGCATCCTGGATGAACGGGGTGCGGAAATCCCGGCCCATGTCGAGCCAAGCTTGCGCTGGCATTTCCGCGACAACAGCATCCGTTCGGTGCGCGTGCAGTTGCGCACCAACGTGGGCAAGCAGGCTCGGCGGCTGTCGTTTGCGACTGACAAACCGCGCACCAAGTCGCTCGAAGGCTGGGAGTATGCGCTAGGCCTGTCCGATGCAGATCACGGATTGCGCATGCCGCGCGCGCTGGCCACCCTCGATCCGCGCTGGCTGACTGCTTCGCTGATGGCTGGACCGCAACAGCCGGTCGATTCGAACGATGCCTATGATCGCTATTTTGAAACCCAATTTGCCTGGGCCAAGACCTTGCCGGTGTCCGATTCGACGGCCTGGCTGTTCGACCGCCCCAGCACCTTGTTCAAACGCTATGTACGCAGTGGCGACATCGAGCACCTGCGCAGCGCGGTGGAGAGCTATCGTTTCTACATGACGCATCTGCAACGCGAAGGCTCCTGTCCCGGCGGCTGGCAGTTCGGCAAGGCCAAGGCCTGTGATGCCAAGTACGTCTATGTGGAACCCATCCTGCTGGCACTTGGCCTCACCGGTGATGACAGTCTGCACGATGCTGCCCTGGTCAATGCCATGGTCACGCTGTGGGATGAAGGCGGCTGGAGCGGCATTGGCGGGGCTTACCTGCGCAAGGATCAGAACTTCACCGAACGCCACATCGGTCTTGGCCTGCTCGCGGTGGTCAGCGCCTACGAGCTCACCGGCGATGCCGCCTATCGTGAACGCATCAGGCAGCGTATCGGCTGGTTGTTCGATCACCAGCGGAAGAATCCCGATGGGCTTGGCGACGATGGTTCCTGGCGGCACAGTTGGCAGCGCCACGAAGGCGCGGACTATTCGGCGCTTACCGATGTGCGCGGTGCCTCGCCGTGGATGAGCGAGAACATCATCGATGGCCTGTGGCATGCCTGGCTGGTGACCGCAGATGCGCGCATTCCCGGCATGATCCGTGCGTTTGGCCAGTACCTGGAGAACTTCGGCTGGATCAAGCCCACCACCTTCATTCGCGCGGGACACAGTTGGCGCGATGAATGCAGCGGCGAGCAAGGCCAGATTGCCTGGTACTGGTCGTCCTCGCAGGCACCGCTGGGAGACCTGATTCGCATGCAGGACGAAGGCGGCGAGTACAGCGACGCACACACCGTGGAACTCGGCATGGTGGTCGCGGCAGCCCGCTATTTCGAAACGGATGCGCTCAAGCAAAAGGCCCTGGAATCACGTCTGGACCTGATTGCCCATTCGTATGCGCTTGAATGTGCGCGAAACCGCTCCACGGCGCGGCGATTCAACTGGAACAATCGCAGTGCCGGTATCGTGCCCTGGTTCAAGGCGCATTTCGAAGACAAGGATCCACCCGGAATCCCGCCACGTCCTCTCTGAACTGTTGCGGTGGTCAGCGGCCTTGTCGGGCTGAAGCCCGACCAACGACAACGCGAAGACGGCGTAAGCATGCCTGATCGCGCACTCTCGATTCGGACTGGTGTAGGTCGGGTTTCAACCCGACGCTTTCGCCTGATGAATATGGCGTGTCGGGCTGAAGTCCGACCAACGACAACGCGAAGACGGCGCAAGCATGCCTGATCGCGCACTCTCGATTCGGACTGGTGTAGGTCGGGTTTCAACCCGACGCTTTTCGCTTGATGAAGATGGCGTGTCGGGCTGAAGTCCGACCTACAACCGTGGTTGCACAGATTAGCGCGCGTGCGTCGTTTCAGCGCTGTTGTAGGTCGGGTTTCAACCCGACGCTTCTCGCTTGATGAAGATGGCGTGTCGGGCTGAAGCCTGAAGACTCATGTCGCCGCCTCCCACGTTGGCGGTGCCGTCCACGGGGTGAAACCCTATTCTGGCTCGGCCCATTCCAACGACAGGAGACGACGACCATGTCAATGTAC
>SHNG01000052.1 GCA_004295005.1 Gammaproteobacteria bacterium | reverse complement strand
CCGATCAATTGACGGTCGGTCAGATGGCGATGTTCGAGAAGTACCCGGAATGGCGCATGGTCGTTTATCCGACCCGTCGCTCCGCATCCAATCCGGCGCGCACCTATGAAATGACCATCAAGAATGCATTGACCGGCGAAATGGTCGGTGATGGTGATGGTGTTGCCAATGTCGCCGAGGGCATTCCATTCCCGATCCTCGACAGTGATCCGGTCAAGGCTGGGCAGGAAGCGATCTGGAACCACAAGCTCAAGTACAAGGGTGTTTCCGCGCGACGCTGGTCCAACCAGGCGCCGGTCACGGCCACCGGCAACTATGTGCTGGTGCGCATCAAGGAAGAACTGCTCGGCCTCTACTATCGGCCCGGCGCAACCCTGGCGGACATCAACAACATCCTGGTCTATTTCTATCAGGAGGTCGTGTCACCGCCTCGCCTTGCCGGCCAGGTTTTGCTGGTGCACGAAACCCTGAACTCGCAGATCGGTCCACGCCAGGCTTGGGTCTACAACCCGGGACAGCGTCGCGTGCGTCGTGCGCCGAACATCGCCTATGACAATCCGGGAACCGCAGCCGACAACCTGCGCACCACCGACATGACCGACATGTTCAACGGCGCGCTCGACCGCTACGACTGGAAGCTGGTCGGCAAGCGCGAAATGTATGTGCCGTACAACTCCTACAAGGCGCACAGCTCGGACAGCAAGATTGAAGCCATGCTCAAGCCGGGTTATGTCGATCCGGACTACCTGCGCTATGAGAAACATCGCGTGTATGTCGTGGATGCCAACCTCAAGGCCGGCAAGCGGCACATCAATCCACGCCGCACCATGTACCTCGACGAGGACAGCTGGCAAATCCTGGTTGTCGATCACTACGATGCGCAGGGCAAGCTGTGGCGCTATTCGGAAGCCCCGAGCGTCAACTACTACGAAGTGCCGGTGTTCTGGTCGACCCTGGAAGACCATCATGACCTGAAGTCGGGCCGTTATCTTGCGGTTGGCCTGGACAACCAGGACGCGATGTACGACTTCTCGTTCCAGACCACGCCGGACATGTTCTCGCCGCAATCGCTGCGCCAGCGCGGCATCCAGTAGGCAGCATTCCGATGCGCCCAACGCTGCCCTCCGCCGATAACCGGTTGGAGGGCAGCCACCATGACAACGCGGGTTTGCCCGCGCTTCTCCGAAGCAGCACCAGGACATCGGCATGCATCGATCATTCTTGAAGTTTCTGCCTGCATCGCTGATTGTCCTCGCCGCTTCCGCATCCGCGCAGAATCCACCAGCGGACGCCACCAGTTCGCTCGCGGCGCAATCTGCCGATCCCCTGTTGCAAACCGCGGAAGTGATGCCTCTGGCCGAACGTTCCCTGTTGCTCGACCTGGCGCGATCCGGAGAGCGCCTGGTTGCGGTCGGTGAGCGGGGTCATGTGCTGATGTCCAGCGACGGCAAGAGCTGGGCGCAATCTGCCAATGTGCCGGTGCGCAGCACCCTGACCGCTGTCAGCGCGGTGGGGGCGGATGTGTGGGCCGTCGGCCATGACGGCATCATCCTGCACAGCGGAAACGCGGGAGAGACCTGGGAAATCCAGCGTCGCGATCCACGCGGCGCGGGAACCGTCGCCGCGGGCGACGAGATTCGACAGGGCGCACCCTTGCTGGATGTGCTGTTCAGCGATCCGAAGCACGGCATCGCGATCGGTGCCTACAGCCTGTTGCTGACGACCAGCGATGGCGGCAAGACCTGGAGCGGCTCACGCATGGTGATGGCCGCAGGGGCGGCAGCAGAGAAGCCGCAGGCACCAGCGGACGATGTTGCCGATGACGCGCAAGCGGCCGATGAGACCGACAGCGCCGTATTCAGCGAGGAGGAACTGGAGATCGCCATGGAGGACGATCCGCATCTCAACTCGATTGCGCGCACCGCCAGCGGCGATTACGTGATTGTTGGAGAGCGCGGCGCGTTCTTCCGCTCGAGCGATCAGGGCCAGACCTGGACCGGCGGCCAACTGCCCTATGACGGCTCCATGTTCGGGGTCATTGGTTTTGAAGGACAGCACGTGCTGGCCTTCGGGCTGCGCGGTCACGTCTTCGAATCGCGCGATCTCGGTGCCAGTTGGGACGAAGTGGCCACCGGCACCGAACTGAGCCTGATGGGTGGCGCTGCATTGGACAACGGCGGAGCGGTCATCGTCGGTGCCAATGGCGTACTGCTCAAGCGTGCCAGTGCATCCGAACCGCTCAGCGCCAGCACCTTCAACGAAGCCGGCGTGATTGCCGGCGTGCTGCCTGCAACGGACAACAATGATCTGCTGATCGTCAGCGAAAACGGCATCCGCCGGATCCAGCCCAAGTGACGGTGAATCAATGAGCGCAGCAAGCTCCAGCACCCAGACACCCACTGCGTTCCACCGATTCGCGGAAAGACTGGTATTCGGCAACCGTCCGGTTGTGCTGATCCTGTTTGCGCTGGTCACCGCGGTTCTGACCTTCTTCGCCTCGCAGTTGCGTGTCGATGCGGGCTTCAAGAAGCAGATCCCGCTGCAGCACGAGTACATGAAAACCTTCATCGACTACGAGCAGGAATTCGGTGGTGCAAACCGGGTGCTGATCGCGGTGATGGACAAGAGCGGCGACATGTTCAACCTGCCGTTCTTCCAGACCATGGAGAAGATCACCCAGGACGCCAAGGCCATCGACAGCGTGGACGAGGCGCGCGTGCGCTCGATCTTCACGCCGAACGTGCGCTTCGTCGAAGTGGTTGAGGACGGCTTTGCCGGCGGCAACGTGATTCCGGCGGATTTCACGCCCAACAGCGAAGGATTTGCCGCCAGCGCCGAACAGTTCGCCACCATCAAGGCCAACATGGAAAAGGCCAGCATCGTCGGTCGCCTGGTCGCCAAGGATTTTTCCGGCGCCATGATCTGGGTGGACCTGGTGCCGGAGAATCCGGAGAAGGGCGTCAAGGTCGACTACAACCGCATCGCCGAGCAACTCGACCAGATCCGCGCGAAGTACGAGAACGAACACACCACGGTGGCGATCATCGGCTTTGCCAAGATGGTCGGCGACATCACCGCAGGCGCGCGCTCGGTGATCTGGTTCTTCGCCATCACCATCGCCTTCACTTGGCTGTTGCTGTTCATTTATTCCTCGTCGGTGAAGCTGGCTTCATTGACGGTGTTCTGTGCGCTGGTCTCGGTGGTCTGGATGTTGGGCGCGCTGCGCCTGCTCGGTTTCGGCATTGATCCGATGAACATGCTGACGCCGTTCCTGATATTCGCCATCGCGGTCAGTCACGGCGAACAGATGATCAACCGCTACCGCGGTGAGATCTTCTTTGGTGGACTGGAAGAAGGCACGCCCGAGGAACTGGCGAAGCGCGAGGGCCACGACCCGCAAACCGCCGCACGCGTGGCCTTCCGCACCTTGCTGGTGCCGGGCTCGGTGGCGCTGGTGGCAGGATGCATCGGCTTTGCCGCGATCCTGGTGATTCCCATCCGCATCATTTTCGAGCTGGCCATTACCGCGACCGTGGGCGTTGCCCTCACCATCCTCACCGACCTGGTCTTGTTGCCGGTTCTGCTTTCCTATACCCGCCTGCGCAATCTGCCGCGCAAGCGCGCGTATCGCCTGCGCCAACTGACCCAGTTCGACAAGATCTGGACCTTCCTGGCCAAGTTCAGCAAGCCGGTTCCGGCGGCCGTCATCCTGCTTGCTGGCGTCGTCATCTGGTTTGCAGCCGAACGCTATGGCGAAAAGGTGATGATCGGCGATGCGCAGAAGGGTGTTGCGGAACTGCGTCCGGATGCACGCTACAACCAGGACGCGGTGCTGATCAGCGACAAGTTCGCGCTGGGTGTGGACATCATCAACGTGATTGCGGAAGGCCCGCCCGCCGCCTGCACCGCCAGCTATCCCACCATGGAACTGGTTGACCGTTTTGCCTGGCACCTGCGCAACGTCGAGGGCGTGGCCCAGGTCATGACCCTGCCGATGGCGGCCAAGATCGTCAATGCCGGATGGAACGAAGGCAACGTGCGCTGGCGCGAGCTGCCGCGCGATACCGATACCCTGCGCCTCGACACCCAGAACTTCGAAACCGACACCGGCATGCTCAATGCCGATTGCAGCGCGATGCCGATCATGGCATTCCTCACCGACCATCGCGCAACCACCATCGACCGCGTCGTCGATGCGGTGAAGACATTCCGCACCGAGAACAAGGCCTGGGCGGGCGGCGAAGTGAACCTGCGCGAGAAGCTCGCCGAGCAGGCCGCCAGCGGTGATGCTCCCGAGGGCTCGCTCGATCAGGTCAATCTGCGTCTGGCCACCGGCAATGTCGGCGTCATGGCCGCGATCAACGACGAGGTGCGCGGGGTCAAGCGCCTGATCCTGTACATGCTGTATGCCGCCGTGTTCCTCATGTGCCTGATCAGCTTCCACAGCCCGCGCGCGGCCCTGTGCATCACCCTGCCGCTGGTGCTGGTCACCGAATTGGGTCATGCCTTGATGGTGCACCTGGACATCGGCATGAAGATCAACACCCTTACCGTAGTCGCGCTCGGCGTCGGTATCGGCGTGGATTACGGCATCTACATCTTCGCCCGCATGCGCGAATCGCTGTTGGCCGGGCATGCGCTGACCGACGCCTACTTTGCATCGCTGAAGACCACCGGCATCGCGATTTTCTACACCGCGTTGACGCTTGCGGTTGGCGTCGGCACCTGGGTTTTCTCCGACCTCAAGTTCCAGGCCGACATGGGCGTGATGCTGACCTTCATGTTCATCGTCAACATGATTGCCGCCATCGTGTTCCTGCCCGCGCTGTGCCGTTGGTTGCTGCGGCCGATGGAGAAGGCTCGCGCCGCCTGACTGCGCCGGCGCGGAATCAATTCGGGTCAACCCTGATCCACATGGGACGAAGCGGATCGGCACGTTGGTGCGGCTGGAATCGCGTCGATTGCGGATCAGGTTGGCGCGACATCAAACCAGCGGCCAATCAGCGCCGTGGCCACCATCGCCAGTGCACTCCACACCACGACGCGCAGCGCACCGCGGATCATGGGCGCGCCGCCTGCGTGCGCGGCGAGCGCACCGAGTCCGGCAAGGCAAGCCAGCGACGACGCGATCACCCCGTGCATGAGCAGATCGGCCGGCAGCAGCCAACAGCCGAGCAGGGGCAGTGCAGCACCGCTGGCGAAGGATGTGGCCGATGCGAATGCAGCCTGCAAGGGGCGGGCACGTTGCTCGGGCGTGATGCCGATTTCCTCGCGTGCATGGGCGGCCAGCGGATCGCGCGCGCTGAGTTGTTGTGCGACTTGCCGCGCGAGAGCGGGATCGAGTCCGCGCGCGACGTAGGTCGAGGCCAGTTCGTGTTCCTCGCCCTGCGGATTCTCGGCGAGTGCGCGACTTTCCATGGCGAGGTCAGCCTGTTCGGCATCCGCCTGCGAGCTGACCGAGACGTACTCTCCTGCGGCCATGGACAGTGCGCCGGCGACCAGTGCGGCTGTGCCGGCAATGAAGATGGCGCACGCATCCGCACCGCTCGCGGCGACACCAACGATCAAACTCGCGGTAGAGACGATGCCGTCGTTTGCTCCGAGCACGGCGGCACGCAGCCAGCCGACGCGGGCGGACTTGTGGACTTCGGGATGGGTTTTCAGCAAGTCGGCTTCGGCAGGCATGGGTTCAATCATCCTGGCGCGTGTTCGCAGCGGCAATCAGCAGAAGGAGGGCAGCGTTGGCATCGACATCCAGGTGATCAATAGGTGACTCCAAGCCGCCGCATGATCTTGCCTGCAAGCCAGGCTGGACCGATCAGCAGGTAAGCCAGATCGGTGAGGAACGAAGGCCGTGCGCCTTCGACATGGTGGCCGATGAACTGGCCGATCCAGGCCAGCACGAAAACTCCCCCGGCCAGTTGCAGCAGCCCGCTTGCACCCAGCGTGCGGTACAGGCCTTCGGTCAGCAGACCCATCAGGATGAACACGAGCAGCATGGCGGCGCCAATCGGCCGCGACATGCGCCAGTAGAAGGCGAAGGCGGCAACCATGCCCATGCCGCACCAGAAACCGGGGCGGCCGATCGATGCCGGAACCGGAATCACCCACAGCGCCGCGATGACTGCCCACAGGATCAACGGGACGCAGATCCAGTGGATCAGGCGATTGGCCGGGTTGCGGTGATCCTTGCTGTAGTCGCCAAACCACTCGTGCACGCTGCGCATGCGCTTGCTCCCATTGATCCGCCCAGAAAGCCGGCCCATCCGGGATTCAACCCGCGCCTGCATCCGGCCAGTCGGCAGCATTGCGCGAAACCTTCAAGCGACGCAACGGCGAGCTGTACCACTCCACCAGCTTGCCGTCCTCGAAGCGCAGCCAGGATGGACCGTAGTACCAGCGATCCTTGTCCATGGAAATCGGCGCACCGAGAATTTCCGTGACCAAGGTTTTTGGCATGCCGCGCCGGATGCCGTCGTATGCGGAACTTGCCTTCACGGCAACCGGAACGGCTCGCACCGGCACAGGCGCGCTGATCAATTCCGCTTCGGGCTGATCGCTGAGCAGCCAATATCCACAAAGTACAGCGGCCACCATCAACAACAGCCACCAGCGGCGATGGCTGGATCGCAGAGCGGGCGCATCCATTGGCGCAGACACCCGCGCCTCGGTGTGCGACTCGGAGTGCGCTTCGCTGCGCACGGCCGCCGCGCCCGGCAAGCGACCATGCTGGCGATGAAACTGCATGCCCGCTTCGTACAAGGTCGTCAGCATCTGCAGGCGTTCATTGGCCAGATGCTGGGAAATCGGATCCTTGGCCACAAGTCGATCCGGATGAACCAGCGAAACATGGCGCCGATACGCACGCTTCAGGTCATCGACACTGGCTCCCGGCTCGAGCTGGAACTCCCGGTACAGGCGCAGCAGGTCGACGTGCCGGCTCATGCGCGATGACGTTCCGCCATGATCTGCCGGGCCCGGATTGCGGCAACCACGCGGGTCATTCCACGCGCTGGCCGGTCAGACGCCACACGGCCTCGGCATACTTGCCGGCCGTGGCGTCGATGACATCCGCAGGCACGTGCGGCCCTGGAGCCTGCTTGTTCCAGTCCAGGGTTTCCAGGTAGTCGCGCACATATTGCTTGTCGTAACTGGGCGGTGAAATTCCCACCCGATACTCGTCGGTCGGCCAGAAGCGCGAGGAATCCGGGGTCAGCATCTCGTCCATCACATGCAACTTGCCATCCGCATCGGTGCCGAACTCAAGCTTGGTGTCGGCAATCAGGATTCCGCGCGTCGCCGCATACTCGGCGGCAAAGCGGTAGATCGCCAGGGTGGCGTCACGCACCTGGCCTGCAAGTTCGCTGCCCACCTGATTCACCACGCTGTCGAAATCGATGTTCTCATCGTGCTGGCCAGGAGCGGCCTTGGTCGAGGGCGTGAAGATCGGTTCGGGCAATTGCTCGGCCTGGCGCAAGCCGGCGGGCAGGGCGATGCCGCACAGACGACCCGTGGCCTGGTAATCCTTCCAGCCCGAACCAATCAGGTATCCGCGCGCAATCGCCTCGAATGGAATCGGCTTGAGGCGCTTGCAGATCACACTGCGGCGCGCGTACAGGGCAAGCTCAACGCCCGCCGGCAGCACGTCGGCCAGATTGCGCTCAAGCAAGTGATTGGGCAGCAGGTGGCGGGTTTTCGCGAACCAGAAGTTCGACATCTGGGTGAGCATCTCGCCCTTGCCCGGGATCGGATCGGGCAACACCACGTCAAAGGCGCTGAGCCGGTCGCTGGCAACGATCAGCAGTTCATCAGCGGACAGCGCATACACATCCCGAACCTTGCCGCGATGGACCAGATCAAGGCCGGGCAGCTGGGAGGAGGACAGGGTGGTTGGCACGGATGCGTTCCGGGGCTCGTGAAGGGCGGCATTTTAGCCCGGAACTTCAGGAGGGCGCGCATGAATCCGGCTGGCGCCATGTGCGGGCGAGGGCCCGTGTAGAATCGCGCGCTTGTTGGTGCAGCTTCCGGCACATGCGTCTGGCGCATGAATTCGGAAACCTGTACCTGCCGCTTTCATCGCGTTGCATGGGCGAGTCCGGAGACCTGTCCGGAATGTTCTCCAGCGCGCGCAATCAGGATTTGTTTTTGCATGGGCATGATAGGCAAGATCGTGGGCGCCGTGGTGGGCCTGATCGTCTTCCGCAACTTCTTCGGCATGCTGATCGGCGCCTTCGTCGGGCACATGTTCGATCTCAGCATGACCCAGCGGCAGCGTGACAATTCCTCTTTCATCGCACCCCTGTTTGCCTTTGCCGGCGCCCTGGCGAAGTCCGATGGTCGCGTTTCCGAGCAGGAAATCCGCGCCGCGGAGCGCTTGATGGACTGGTTGCGCCTGGATGCCGAGCGTCGACAGCTTGCCATCGCGCAATTCAACCGCGGCAAGGCCCCCGAGTTCGATGCGCAGGCGGCCATTGTCGAGTTGCGCAGTTGGACGCAGGGACGCCGCGATCTCGCCTTCCTGTTGCTCGACATGCTGCTGGACCTGGTCTACGCCGAGGGCACGCTGGCTGCGAACAAGCTCAATCTGGTGCGAAGCCTGTGTGCCGCGTTGGGTCTGAGCGAAGCCGAACTGGCCGCGGTGGCGGCGATGAAAGGCTATGGCCAGGCACATGGTGCTCCGCGTGGAGGCTATGCCGGCCAGAATCCGCCGCGAAGCGCCGCCAATGCACCGGATCCGTATGTGGTGCTCGGCATTGCGCGCAGTGCCGATGCGCAGGAAATCAAGCGCGCCTACCGCAAGCTGATGAGCCAGCACCA
>SHNG01000118.1 GCA_004295005.1 Gammaproteobacteria bacterium | reverse complement strand
CGGCGCGCGAGCTACGAACCTTTGAGGAGAGCCAATTTCAAAGCGTTTCGGACCGCCCTGCGGGCGTCCCAAGTCACCTTTCTTTGGTGGGCAAAGAAAGGTAACCCAAAGAAAGCCCACCCCGCGCTCGTGCCCTGCGCACATTCCCTGTGCTTCGGGTGCGCGCGTCTGCTACGGGGCTCGCTGACAGCACATCCGTGTGCTGGCAGCTCACGGGCCCACATCGTGTGGGCCCTCCTGCGGACTTTTCCTTCGCAGTCGCGCCACGAGCGAGGGGACCCGATGGCCATGGATGGCCGGAGTGCAGGAAATGCAGGAGCAATTTCCTGCCGACTTGGTGGCCATCCTGGCCACGGCCACGGACCATGCGCTTCCACCATGCTCTGCCGCGGAACGAGACGATTGTTCGCACTGTTCCTTTCAGCGCGCAAACCCCGTGGTTCGTGCCGAGCAACGCAGTCGGACACGGGAGCAAGGCGCCCTTGTTCGAGGCCATGGATGGCCGAGTTGGCGCCGGCCCGTGGACGGCAAGGAGCGAAGGGCACATCGCTCGCTGTGCGAGCGATGCACGAAACCCGGGTGGACTTCTCTTTGCCTACTTTCTCTTGTCCACGCAAGAGAAAGTAGGGCGCGCGCCGCAGGCGTGTGAAAGCTTTGTGCTTGACCACGCCAAAGGCGAAAGGAAAAAGAACAAAAAAGGGCGGACCGAAGTCCGCCCTTTTTCACGAACAACGCAGAGAAAGCGATCAGCCGCGACGTGATTCGCGGAACTCGGCGAGATTGCGGTCCACCGAATCCAGCAACGGCTCAATGGCTTCCTGGGCCTTCTCGGTGGCATTGAGCGTGCTGAAATTGACCTGCTCCAGCGGGCTGCTCATCAACACGCTGCCATCCGATGTGCGGAACGCCTTCACGCCCAACTGCACGGTGTAGAGCGTTGAGCTCTGACCGTAGTAGTTGAGGTTCTGCGATCCGACCGGCTTGGCCGCAATCACGATGATCGCGTGCGCGCGACCAGCCAGGGCGCGGAAGTTGGGACGCCCGCCGGGTGCCTGGCCCGCTTCGATGACGCGGAAGCCACGACGTTGCAACAGATCGGAGATGGCATCGCGTGCCGGATCCGAAATCACGTCGTCACCAACGGCGGCAATGGCCACGGTGGGGACGCGTGGCGCACGCGGTTCCTGCACGGTTGGTTTCTTGACCGCGGCGACCTGGGTCGCGTCATCGGCACGCACTTCCGGCGCCTGGACCTGGGCATCCTGCGCGGCACGTGCGGCCGGCAGGTTCTGCAGGGCATCGACATCGGCCTGCGACGCACGTGGACCCGGTGCTTCTTCCGTGTTGGCAGCAACGGCCTGGCTGTCTGCGGGCAGGGACGTGCTGCCATCAGCATTTGCCGAAGTGCTTGCTTGCGCCTGGACCGGATTGCTGTCCGTTGCCGGCGCCGTGTTTGAAGCATTCGAGGTCGGCGCGTTGTTGGCGGTCAGTTGTGCAGGGGTTTGCGCAGGTGTTGTCGCCGTGGTTGCCACCGCGTTGTTCTGCGCGTTGCCAAGGCCCGGGATGCGATCACGGAATGCCCAGCCCAGTCCCACCAGGCCAAGCAACAGGATGGCCGCGATGGCCACCGGCACCAATGGGCTGCTGCGCTTTGGTTCGACGCGATCCGAGCTTTCCAGCACCGAGCGGCGCTCGAAGGCCGGCTCCGCACTTGCCGGCGCGGAACGCAGTCCGGTTGGCGGCATGGGCTGTGCCGAGGGTGTGATGCGCGTATTCGCCGAGGCCATGCCTCCCGGAACCGAAATGGGAGTCGGTCGTTGTGCGTGTGCCGGCGTGCGCTGGCCCACCATCGTTGCCGCGGCTGCAGAAACCTTGGGAACCAGCGTGATTGGTCCGCCCTTGGCGACCAGGGGATGCGCGGCGAGATCTTCCGCCAGCTCATGACAGCTCTGGTAGCGGTCGATCGGCTCCTTGGCGATCATCTTCGACAGGATCCAGGCGATCTGTTCATCAACCTCGTTGTTGAGCTGGCGCACGTCCGGGATTTCCGCACGCACAACCTCGAGCATGAGGCCGAGCGGTGATTCATCCGTGAACGGCATGCGGCCGGCCAGCATCTCGAACAACACGATGCCGAGCGAGAAGATGTCCGAACGCTGGTCGACGGGCTGGCCAAGGCAGACTTCCGGCGACAGGTAACCGGGTGTGCCGACAAACTCGCCGGTCGAGGTCAGCTTCTTGGACAGGTCCTGGTTGGACAAGGCGATGCCGAAGTCGGCGATCTTGATCGAGCCGCGACTGGAAATCATCAGGTTGCCGGGCTTGATGTCGCGATGGATCACGCCCTTGTCATGGGCTGTGGCCAGGCCGAGGGCGGTCTGGTAGATGATCTTTGCCGCCGGCCCCATTGCCACCTTGTGCTCGCGCTTGAGCAGGGTGCCGAGCGATTCGCCTTCGACGAACTCCATGACGAAGTAGGTCTGGCCTTCATCCTCGCCGATGAAATAAATCTGGATGATGTGCGGGTCGTTCAGGGCCGCCATGCTGCGTGCTTCACGCAGGAAGCGCTCTTTCACGCCCTCATCGTGGGCCAGCGATTCCGCCAGCACCTTGATTGCCACATAGCGGTTGAGCGAGGACTCGTGGCCCTTGTAAACCACACCCATGCCGCCTCGACCCAGCTCGGCAACGATGTCGTAATGCCCCAAACGCGTTTTCATGGTGTCTCCGAGGCGCCTTGCGCCAGTTGTAAAGTTGCCAGCGGTCAAAAACCCCCTCCGCCGGTGACGAC
The DNA here is from genome assembly GCA_004295005.1 of Gammaproteobacteria bacterium. Taxonomy (GTDB): domain Bacteria; phylum Pseudomonadota; class Gammaproteobacteria; order Xanthomonadales; family Rhodanobacteraceae; genus Dokdonella. Next base: position 6,366 of record SHNG01000118.1, on the reverse strand, counting down.
AATTTCTCACAACGCCGATCACCGAAAACGGTGGACTGGGCACGCCGCAAGTGTGACGTGCCGCACAATCTGCTCGATAGCATAATCCTTGAAGGTGAAGCGTGCCTGTCCAGGAACGCATGCGCATGCTGCCACGCACAAAACCGGGTGCCAGGCGTTGCCTTGGGCTGATTCCTAACCCTGGATGCCGTCGATCTCGATGCGCAGGTCGTTGCGGCAGATGTCGCCAAACAGGAACAACGGCGTGCTGAGGGCCGGGTGGTGGCGCGCCAGGGTGTTGGCCACCGCCACCTTGTCGTTCGGGTCGCGCAGGTAAACCTTGAGCAGGCTTGCAGCCATGCCGCGCGCGGCGATTGCCGCTCCGGCAGCGGCATGCAGGCTGTCCAGGTTGCGCAGGGTCTCGTCGAGCTGGGCCAGGGTATCGCCGATGTGTTGCGACTGGTGGCCGACCACCGCAGCGGTTCCCGAGATCAGCAACTGGTTGGCGCCGGTTCGCGTAGCCCGGGCAAAGGTGGGTGCCACCGGTCCGTACTGGCGCGGGTATGTCCAGGCGCTGATCTGGCGGGGATTCTCGATGGCCGTGCCGGCAACCCCGGCGGCCAGGCCATAGACCTGCAACACGCGCCGGCCATCGCGACGACCGATGGCGGTAGCCGCCGAATAACCGGCACGGGCGACACCGACGATGCCGAGAGCACGGCCGCGACAGAATTGTCGGTAGCGTTCGTCGTCGCCCTCGCCTTCGTTGATGGCGTCCAGGTAATTCCACAAGCGCAATACATGGGCCGGGCGTGCATGCGGCAGCGGGTGGGTTTCCAGCCAGCTTCCGATTTGTGCATAGGCCTGTTCGGCGGCAGCGGCCACGCCACCGGCAGATTCCTCGTCGACCTCGATCGAAAAGAAAAGGTAATCCTGCGCGCAACTCCAGTTCAGGGCGCCGTGGCGTCCGCTACGCACGCCCGCTCCGATCCGCCAGACCTCGAGCGGAGTGTCGCCATCGGATTGCAGGTCAACCCGCAGATAGCGCGGGTCATCCAGGTGCGCCGGCGCATCGGCGAATCCGATCACGGCGAGTACGTCGTCCGCGGCCAGCACCTGTTCGGCGGAGGCATGCACATATTCCGCCTGCAGTCGGGGAAGGGACTCGGCACTCTGCGACGGGAGCGATTCGGTGGACGACACGTTGTGCAATTGGCTTGCAGCAGGGCGCTGCGGATAGTCGGGCGGTCGCGGATGATACACTGCGCCGCCTTGACGCACCGACCCAGGCACCCATGGAATCCGCCGTGACCGATACCGCACAGACCCCCGCCGAACAGGAGTTGGCCGCCCTGCTGGTCAACAGTCTCAACATCGAAGGCATCGAGGCGGCCGCGATCGATCCAGAGGCACCCTTGTTCGGCGAAGGTGACCTGGGCCTGGACTCCATCGATGCCCTGGAACTGGCGCTGGCCATATCCAAGCACTACGGCTTCCAGTTGCGCTCCGACAATCCGGACAACCGGCAGATCTTCGGCAGCCTGCGTGCGTTGTCGGCCCATGTGGAAAAGCATCGTCTGAGCTGACCGCTCGTGAAAACCGGCTGCGTCACTTGATCAGCGTTGCCTTAAGGAAGGTCTGAACACGTATTGTCGCAAGCACGCTCGCGACGAATGAATTCCGTACTTGTTCAGAGTTTCCTTAACACGCGAATCCGCCGTGGCGAACCACGCCAGGCCAGGCTGCCGACATGCGCGGCATCGGCTTCAAACTGGTGAAGCTGCCATTCGCTTGCGGGCCCGGCCTCATCGGCAATGTGCAATAGTGAATGCGGCCAGGCATCCGCATTGATGTCGAAAGCCAGGCGATCAAGGCCAAACGAAAGTCCCCGGCCGATGGCCTTGAGCACGGCTTCCTTGCACGTCCACAGGCGCATGAATCCCAATACGCGCAGGGGTTCTGCGAGTTGTGCCAGTTGTTCGGCCTCGGCGCTCGTGAAGAAGCGTGCGGCAAGCTCGTGGCTGCGCATGGATCGCTGAGCATTCTCGATGTCGACGCCAATCTCCGTGCTTCTGGCAAAGCCCAAGGCCAGCATCGGTCCGGCGTGGCTGATGTTGAATCGCGGGTAGCGGTCGATGCCGGGTTGCGGCTTGCCATGCTCGTTGTGCATCAACGCCGGTTCCGCATCAATGCCCGAGTAGTGCCTGAGCAACTGGCCGAGGCGTTGACGACCGAATGCCGAAACTTCGCGCGCCGATGCAGACGGCGCAAGCTGCTCCAGCCACAGGTGCACCTCATCGTCCGCCAAATCCGGCCATGGTGTTCCCACCTCGATGGCATCGACATGCAGGCGCTGGATGACGCTCGGCATGCTGCGCTCGGGATTCTCAGGCCGGATCGACCGGTGTGTTGCCGCCGCTGAACCGGCTGTTAGCCTGTTCGCGCCGCGAGCGCAACTCGCCGAGCCAGCCACGCAGCGAAAAGACGCTGGCGATGGCATACAGCACCTGGAACATGCGCAGGCGCAGGCGCACCCGCGCATTGTCGAACACATCGCCGGCCAGCATCGAGATCACGCCGTCTTCCAGGCGAAAAATGTTGCGCGGGGCAGCAAACAAGCCGCGCATGACCGGTGAGTTGAAGCGGTAGATGAACCAGGAGAACGCGCGCACGCCGCGTCGGATGCGAGTATCGAACGCGCGCTGCATGCGCGCCTCGCTGGCCGGCTCGCGCAGTGCGCAATCCACCACTTCGGCGCAGCGCAAGCCACTGTGCATGGCCAGGTAGACACCGGAGGAAAAAACCGGGTCGACGAACGCCCACGCATCGCCCGCCATGATCCAGCCGGGGCCGCTCATGCGCGAACACTGATAGGAATAATTGCCGGTAACGCGGACCGGCCCGGTCATGCTGGCGCCCTGCATGCGTCGCCAGGCATCGGGCATGCGCTTGAGCGTGTTCATCAGGAACGCATCGTTCTCACCCTTGCGCTGCTTGAGGTACTCCGGCCAGCACACGCAGCCCACGCTCATCACGCCATCGCGCAGCGGGATGAACCAGCACCAGCCAAACTCGAAGTTGTAGATGCTGATGTTGCCGGCATCATCGCCGGGACGTCGCTCGACGTCGTTGAAATGGGCAAAGATCGCGGCGCTCTGATGCTTGTCGTTCTTGCGCTTGATCTTGAGCTTGTTGCCGAGCAGGGTATCGCGGCCGCTGGCATCGACGAGGTAGCGTGCCCGGATGGTTATCTGGCTGCCATCGGCAGCGCGTGCCGTTGCGTGAACCGAATCAATGCCGGAAACCTCGATGCCCTCGACCTTGACCTGCTCGCGCGCATCGACACCGCATTCCCGTGCATGCTCGAACAGCATGCGGTCGAACTCCTCGCGCTTGACCTGGAACGCATGCGGCGGCGAGTTGCCGAGCGCACGCCGGAAATGGAAGGTCTGGTAAGCACCCTGCTCGCCCGGAAAATCGGCGCCATGCTTGACTACGCCCAGTGCGCAAACCTTCTCCAGCACGCCGAGCTTCTCGAATATCGGCAGGTTGCAAGGCAGCAACGATTCGCCGATGTGGAAGCGCGGATGGCAATCCTTTTCCAGTTGCAGCACGCGCCAGCCCTTGCCGGCCAGCGCAATCGCGCTTGAGGATCCGGCGGGGCCGCCACCGACAATCAGAACATCGCAATCAAGAGTGGGATCCATGGAAATCCGTCGAACCAAAGTCAAAAGTGCAGGGAGGCGGCGCACGCACGATGTTGCCCGAGGTGTTGGCGCAAGCGGGCATGGTACATTTCCGCCCCGATTTCTGGGATGGCGGCTTGCCACAGACTGATGATTCCACCCGCCGAACCCGACGCATCACCCTGGCCGGCCGGTTTGCGCATACGCGCGGCAATCCTCGGTTACATCATCCTGTTGCTGATTACCTGGCTCACGGCCAGCGACGTGCTGGCGGCGGTGTGTCAGGTCGTGCTGATCAGCGTCGTGTTGTTGCCCGGATTGGAGGCCCGTCGTCCATCCGCATGGCTGGGCTGGATTGCGCTGGTGGTTGCGGTTGGCATGCTCACGCGCGCAGGGCAAGCCCATTTGGTGTTGGACCTGGTACCGATTGCGGTCAATCTCGGGCTTGCACTTCTATTTGCACATTCCTTGCGCACGCCGCACACACCGATGATCGCGCGCGCCATCATTGCCATCGAAGGCGTCGAACGCCTGCGACTTCCCGGCATTGCAGTCTACGCGCGCCGTCTCACGCTGGCGTGGACGCTGATTTTCTGCGCACAAGGAGTGCTGTTCATCGCCGTGCAATTCTGGTTGCTGCCGACGTTGCCGATGGAATCATCCGCGCGCGCATGGGCGGTGGGTTGGCAGCACGTCGGCGGATACCTGCTGCCGATCCTGTTCATGATTTGCGAGTACGCATTCCGGCGTTGGCACTTCCGCAAACTCCCGCATGCATCAGCGCAGCAATTCTTTCGCCAGCTCGTGCGCAACTGGCCGCAGTTGCTGCATGACGCCGCCAGCAATCGCGAAAGGAATGGCTGAGTCATGCAGATCGGGGAGCAGGTTTGGTCGGAACCGGTGTGCATTGACGCAGCACATCCGAGCCTGCCCGGGCATTTTCCGGGTTCGCCGGTGGTGGCGGGGGTGATCCTGCTGGATCGACTGGCCGCGAGCATTGAAGCAAGGAAACTGGGGCGTCTGTATCAACTGCAAACAGTCAAGTTCCGCGCGCCACTGCTGCCCGGTGAACAGGCCAGCATGCAGGTGAGCGTCAATGGCGGTCGTCTGCGCTTCCGCTTCACCCGCGGCGAAGAGCTGCTGGCCGAGGGCGAGGCTAATCTCGCATGAGCGCGCACTGGAGCGAGCATCGCGAAGGTGGCGGCCGCTTCGCCTTGTGGTTGATCCGCAGCATTGGCCTCAAGTGCGGAAGAACCTGTTCGAGGCTGCTGCTGTATCCCATCACCTTGTATTTTTTCCTGCGCCGCGGTCGCGAACGCCGTGCCTCGCGCGACTACCTCACGCGCATGTTCGCTCGCCCGGCCAGCACGTGGATGGTGATGCGCCACATCCATTGCTTCGCCGCCACCCTGCTTGATCGCATCTACCTGTTGACCCGCGACCTTTCGAACTTCGACATCCGCATCAGCGGAATCGACGAGCTGCATGCGCAGATGCGGCCGGATCGCGGCATGCTGCTGCTCGGTGCCCATGTGGGCAGCTTCGAAGTGCTGCGCACGCTTTCGTTGCAGCGGCCGGATGTGAAGGTGCGCGTGGTGCTCGACACCCAGCAGACCCCGGCCATGACCGAGCTGCTGCATGCCCTGAATCCGGGCATTGCCAACAACGTGATCGATGCGTCGCGGCCTGGCCATGAAGTGGTGTTTGCCCTGCACGATGCCATGCAGGAAGGTGCACTGGCGACCTTGCTCGGTGACCGCGCGCGTCCGGGAGAAGCCACGGTCAGCGTGGAGTTTCTCGGCGCAGCGGCGGCTTTTCCCGTCGCGCCCTTCCTGATCGCCAGCATGCTCAAGGTGCCCGTGGTGCTGTGCCTTGGTTTCTATCGCGGTGGGCGCAGTTACGACCTGGTTTTCGAGACGCTGGCTGAACAACTGGACCTGCCCAGGCGCGGCAAGGAAGCGGAATTGCGCGCATTCGTGCAACGCTACGCGCAGCGCCTCGAACACCATGTGCGTGCCCATCCCTACAACTGGTTCAATTTCTATGATTTCTGGAATCCGCAAGCGAACGATGTGGCTGTTGCTGGCCTGCCTGCCGGGCATGTGTCTGGCGGGCCCGTCTGAGTTCGATGCACGCGCCGTGGTCAGCGGGCTCAAGCGCGAGGTTCCGGCACGCACGCCCTATGTGGAGGTGCGTTTCTCGCAGATGTTTTCCCGGCCCATGGTGACGCGCGGGGAATTGGAATACCTGGGCGCGGGCCGACTCGGCAAGCGCGTGGATGAGCCGTACCAGGAAACCACCACGATTGCCGATGGCGAGGTGACCGTGCAGCGTGGCTCGCGCAAGCCACGCAAGATCGAGCTGGAACGCGTCCCCGAACTGGATGGTTTCCTGCGCGGCTTCAGCGCCTTGCTGGGCGGTGAGGTGGCTGCCCTGGAAGAACATTTCCGCATCGCCGGCAGCGCGGATGCCGATCACTGGCGGCTTGAATTCGAACCACGAGATGCGCGCCTGGCAAGGCGCATCAAGGCCATTGCCGTCGATGGCCAGGCCAATGCCGCACGTTGCTTCAGCATCATCGAAGCCGATGGCGATGCCAGCATCATGCTGGTCGAGCAACAGGCCGCGCTGCCGCTGCCTGAACCGCTGACGCGGAAACGACTCGAGGATGCCTGCCGGCAGGGAAGCGCAAGCCGGTGAC
>SHNG01000066.1:3605-9260 GCA_004295005.1 Gammaproteobacteria bacterium | reverse complement strand
GATCCCACTTCGGATTGGAAATTGTTTGGGCAGGTAGCCGGGCTTGCCGGATCACTGTTGGCCATCGGCGCGCAGAACATCGACTTCAGCGGCGCCTCGCCGGTGGGCTGCGTTCCGGCGCTTGCGGATGGGCAGTTCGTGGAACTGGAAACCCTGCCCAATGCCGGCTACACCGCGACCTCGACGCTGGCCCAGGTCACGCAAATTCAATGCGAGGATCCCAATTTTGATGATCCGCCCACCGGCACCGGGGTTGCATCCCTGGAAGGAATCATCTCCGCGATTCCTGACCCGATGCCGGTGCCGGCGAGCTTCAGCATGCTTGGCATCGAAGTCCGCACCACCGACCAAACCCGGTATCGCGCAGGGTCCGTCGATGACCTTGACGAAGGCGTGCGCGTGGAAGTGGAAGGTGCGTTTGACGAGGCCGCCCAGCGCATCACTGCCAGCGAGATCCGCTTCGTGCAGGGTCAGGTCCGCTTCGAGGCACCCGTTGATCCTGCCGATGTGGTCGCCGGCGAGACGATCACCATCATGGGCAACACCGTCCAGTTCACGCCGCAGACCCGCGATGAAGATGGCATCGTCGCTGGCCTGGCCGCACCAACCCAGGTTGAAGTGCGCGGATTGATTGATCGTGATGGCCAATTGTTCTCGACGCGCGTGCGCGAACGCGGCCAACCCGATTTGTCGGATACCGAGATCCGCGGTCCCGCCACCGATATTGCTGCGCCCAACCTGAGCATCCTCGGCATCAGCGTGAACACCGGAGCGGCGATTTTTCGCGACCACGAACAGAACGTGATCAGTGCCGAAGAGTTTTTTGCGCGACTCTTTCCGGGCACCCTGGTTTCGGCTGAAGACGCCATCTACGATCCGGTGAGCGGCTCCCTGGTTGCCGGCGAGATGGAGTTGGAGGAAGACACCCAGGCCGCCGCACCGCGCAATGCCGAAGGTGGCAAGTCACGCGGCGTGTCGCGCGGAACTCTGACCTGGCTCGGGCGTGATTCGATCTTCGCTGCCGGCTTTGATTGAGCCGCGAGCCTGGATCCGGCAATCCGCACCCTCGACGCTGACAGCGCCGAGGGTTCAGGACGACGCGTTCTGCGTCGTTGCGGATGGCGGCGACTGCACTGCAATCTGTACCTTCTGTCCGGCGCCCAGGCGCTCGGCACCACGCACGACGACCTGGTCGCCAGCGGCCAGGTCGCCTTGCACGGCGACGTAGGCCTGATCGCGCACACCCGGCTCGACGCTGATCCGTTCGCTGCTGCCGTCGGCGCGCACGCGCACAACATAGGTTCCATCTGCCCGGGTCACCAGCGCATCGCGTGGCACGCTGAGTGCGGTTTCGGCGCTGCCATCGGGCATGGCGACTTCAACGGCATTGCCCACCAGCCATTCGCTGACTTCGAGTGCCATGCGTACTTCAAACCGGCGTGACTGCTCATCGCCGACACTGATGACCGAGCGAACCTTTTCCATGGAGGAACGATTGCCCGCACGCACGCGCAAGCTCATGCCGGGCTCCACGCTGGACGCAAGTGCGAGCGGCGCAAGAACCCGCACTTCGAGATTCGAGGTATCGACCAGGTGTGCAATTGCAGCTCCGGTTGCCGCGTACTCGCCGCGTTGAGCCAGGCGTTCGGTAACGATGCCGGGGAAGGGCGCCAGGATTCGCGTCTGCTCCAGCTCATATTGCGCGGTGCGGACGCGCACTTCGGCCTGACTGACCTGGGCGGTAAGCTGGTTCAGTGAGGCCTTGGCCTCGTCGTGCTGGTTCGCCGCAATGCTGTTGCTGGCCACCAGGGCCAGCAATCTTTCGCTCTGACGTTGGGCCAGCTCACGCTGCGATTTGACCCGCAACAGTTCACTGCGTGCATCCTCGAGGCGCAGTTTGGCGGCGCGATCCTCCAGCTTTGCCACCAGCTCTCCGGTTTTCAGGCGGGTTCCGACCTCCGCCACGAACTCAAGCCGCCCCGAAGCGCTGGTTGCAAGCCGAGCGTCGTCGCGACTGACCACGCTGCCGGGTATCCAGGCCTGCGGAGCCAGGGCGCGTTGCTCGACGCGGGCAACCTCGACCCGGGCTGCAGGCGGTTCTGGATTCTGGGCCAGTGCAGTTGTTCCGCCGGCAAATGCACTGGCGAACAATGCAAGAGTCGCGAGTAGGCTTTTGGTGTACATGATGGACTCCAGGGGGGAACTGCTCAGGCGGCGCGCGGAGCGGCATTTGCCGCAAGCTCGCGGGAAGCATGGGTGGGTTGCTTGCGCCAGTTGGAAAACAGCCGCATCAGGCTGGGCAACAGCAACAACGAAAAGATCATGGATACCACCACGCCGCCGACGATGACGGCGGCGAGGCCTCGATAGATCACGCTTCCGGGGCCCGGATTGACCGCCATCGGCAATGCGCCGAGTGCGCCGGTCAAGGTGCTGGCTACGATCGCACGCAGGCGCTGGTTCAAGGCCAGGCCAATGGACTCATCCAGCGAGTGTCCCTGGTCCTGCGCCACCCGTGTGCGATCGACCAGCAGGATGGTGTGGTTGACGATGATGCCGACCATCATGATGAAGCCGATCATGGTCAGCAGATCCAGCGGCTGGTACGCGACCAGTCCAAGCGTGCGCAAACCGATGATGCCGCCGACCAGGGCGACCGGAACCGTCAGCACGATCACCAGCGAATCGCGCAGCGAGCGGAACATGGCGGCCATCAGCAGGAACAGCACCAGCAGCGCGAGCACGAAGTTCTTGAGCATGGTGCTGACCATGGCCTCAAGGCGGTCGGCGCTGCCGGCCAAGCGGATATTGGCGTCGTCGGGAAGCTCGGCCTTGAGCGCAGGCACCACGTCCTTCTGCAAGGTTGCCAGGGCGTCTTCCAGGGACAGCGTAGCGGGCGGATCGACGGTCAGGGTGACCGTGCGCCGATGGTCCAGGCGGCGGATCTGTCCCGGCCCCAGGGTTGGCTCGAAGCGGACCAATTCGCCCAGCGGAACGACGCCGCCTTGCGGCGTGACCAGCGGAGCGTCGGCAAGGGCTTCGGCCGTCTGGCGCTCATCGGCACGCAGGATGATGGGCAGGCGGTTTTGCCCGTCGAAAAATTCACCCAGCCACGCACCATCGCCGAGCGTGCGCACGATGGTTCCGATTGCGTTGCGATCCCAGCCCACCTCGGCAATGCGTCGATCATCGGGGATGGCGCGCAGTTCCTGCGCTTGCTGGTCGGTGTTTGGATTGGGCTGAACGTTGGCACCGGGAAACTTCTGCTCCAGCAACACGCGACCGCGCTCGGCCACCTGGTTGAGCGCCTCGGTGTCGTCGCTTTGCAGGTGGAGGGCAATCGAACGCGCCGAGCCACCCACACCGCCGAACAATTCTCCCTCGGTGGCAAAGGCGCGCGTATCCGGGAAGCCGACGATGATCTCGTCGCGCATGATGCGTTCCAGCTCGCCGATGCGGGTTTCATCCACCACGCGAGCGCCAATCGTGCCGCCTCCTGGCCACAGCCAGATGTAGTAGTTCTTCAGTTGCGGTTGCTTCTCGCCCTTCATGTACGGGGCGAGTCGATTCATCAGTTCGCCGCCGATCTCGCGATCGACCATGCTCGGGCTCATGCCGGGCGGAAAACTGAAAAACACGTCGATGGCCGCACGCTTGACCGGAGGCAGGTAATCGAGCTTGGGCAGGAACACCCAGCAGGCAACCAGCGGCAATACCAGCAGGCCGAGAATCCAGCCCAGCTGCTTCGGACGCGAGTCCGTCAGGCGCAGGATGCCATTGGTGAGCGTCGGCCAGCCGTCGCCGTAGCCCGATTTCAACTTCTTGGCCTTGAGCCAGCCGCCAGCGGCAGCGGGCAGCACGGTGATGGCGACAACAATGGACAGGGCGACCGCAATGGAAATGGTCAGCGCAAGGTCGGCAAAGATCTGTCCTTCCACATCGCGCAGGAACAACACGGGCAGGAATACGGCAATCGTGGTGATCGTCGAGGCGATCAGCGCCGGCACCACTTCACGGGTTCCGGTCTGCGCGGCTTGCAGCGGAATCATGCCGGTTTCCTTGAGCCGGATGATGTTGCCGGCAACCACGATGGCACCTTCCACCACCATGCCCACCGCAAACGCGAGGCCGGCGAGGGAAATGACATTGAGTGAGCGTTCACCGAGATCGAGCACGCTGAAGGTTGCCAGCAGGCACACCGGAATCGCACTGGCGATGAGCAGGGTCGCGCGCCAGTCACGCATGAACCACCACACGCAGACCAGCGCGAGCAAGGCGCCGACAATCAGGTTCTCGGTCAGCAAGCCGACGGCCCGGTTGATGAACAATGAAGAATCGAAACTCTGCTCGATGGCAAGGCCGCGTTCCTTGAGCGTTCCATCACGCAATTCCGCGACAACCTTCTTGACCGCTTCAAGGGTGCCGAGCACGTTGGCGCCGGGTGCCCGCAGGACTTGCAGGCCTATGGCCGGGTTGCCGTTCTGGTAAACGAAGAATTGCTGTTCCGGCGGACGTTTCTCGATGGTCGCCACGTCACCGAGCTTGACGGGTCGCCCGTCTCGCCAGGCCAGCACCATTTCTCCGAGGTCCTCGGGCTGGTAGCGGCCGGTGAAGCGCAATGTGTATTCCTGGCGTCCAACGCCCACGGTTCCGGCCGAGACATCACTGGATCGCGCGGCACGTTGGGCGATCTCGGGAATGCCGATTCCCAGTGCGGCAGCCTTGGCCAGGTCCACGGTGATGCGGATGTCATCCGTGGGCCCGGCATTCACGTTGACGGACGCCACGCCAGGCACGGATTCGATGCGCGGCTTCACCACGTCTTCGATGAAGCGGCGGTGGTCCTGGATCTGTCCAGCGGTGTCGGGAAGCAATTGCACAAAGAACCAGGAAAGCGAATCGTTGGCATCGTTCTGGCCACCACCGACCTGGATGACGGGGCGTTCGGCATCCTGGGGCTGCGTACGCACCCGGTTCATGCGCCCGATCACGTCCACCAGGGCGGAGCGCATGTCGGTGCCGATGGCAAAGGTCAGGTTGATGAAGCTGCCGCCGGTATTGGCGTTGCCTTCGATTTCCTCGACCCCAGGCAAGCCCTGCAGGACTTGTTCCTGCGGCTCAAGCAACTCCGCTTCGGTTTCTTCTGGCGAGGCCGCGCGCCATCCGGTGAAGATGGAAATGTTGGGTCGGTCGATGTCCGGAAACAGTTGCAAGGGCAGGCGCCCCAGGCTCATCGATCCAAACAGGCAGATCATGAGAACGCCGACGCCAACGGCAATCGGATTTCGAATCGACGCATCGATTATGCGCATGGTGATCCCTCCGCTCCGCTTGGAGATTGAACCTGCTTCGCATCAATCGGATGCGGCAAAGGTCACTACGGTTACTTCCGGCATGGGTGTCGTCCACGCCACGAAAAAGGTCGCGTTGGGACAGATGGAGCAACCTGGAAGTTCAACGCCTGTGGACACTCTTGAAATGCCCTTTCGTCACATGCTTTCAGTCAAGGGATCCACCCAGCAGTCTGGCGAAAGAGTTGCCGTCATGGGCAAGCAAGGCGAATTGCCGGGCCTGAATTCCGGCCTCGTGCAGGCATGCGACCGAGCGCAACCCGCAGGCACAAAAAAGCCGCGATCACTCGCGGCTTTTCATTGA
>SHNG01000066.1:0-3595 GCA_004295005.1 Gammaproteobacteria bacterium | reverse complement strand
AAAACCGCGCGGATTTTGGACAACGGCCGATATATTGGACAGCGCCCTGCGCTGAAACCGCGCTAAGTGCCTGAATTCATGGCGCCCGAAGTTGGACTCGAACCAACGACCCCCTGATTAACAGTCAAGTGCTCTAACCGGCTGAGCTATTCGGGCGGAGCCGCGCATTTTCACGGGATTGCAGAGGGTCGTCAAGTGCGCAGGCAGACTCTCAGATCGCTGCGCACGCCGTTTGCGCCTGGGCGGGGCTGGGTGTTCCCTTGCGCAGGCGGCCGGCGTTGTTCATCACCAGACTGCTGGCGTGTGCGGGACCGCGCCGATCGCAAACCGTGAAGGTCAGGTTGCTGCCATCGGCGGTGCCGTCGGGCTGGAAGCTGACCTGGTAGCGTCCACGGCTGCCAACGATGGCTACCCCATTGGGCAAAGCCTGGCCTACGGCGACGATCTGTTCGTCGGCATCGCGCTTGCGGTCGCGGTTGTCATCCACGAACACCATCCAGCCGTGGTGCCAATCCACGCTGTGTGCACATTGATCCAGATCGCTGGACGGGCAGGCCACCACCCGGCGCTGCTTCATGATGGCGCTGGAGCGGGCCTGGCTGATGGCGACGGTAAGGTCGCTGCGTGCGGAGCGGCTGATTGCGCTTTGCCGGAGGTTGTTCAGGGACGGGAAGGCAATGCTCGAAAGCACGGCCAGTATGGTCAGGACGATTATGAGTTCGATGAGGGTGACGCCCTTGCTTGCACGCTTCAATGCGATCATGGCCGAGCTCCAGGTGTGGGTGCCGGGTCATGCTAGAAACCTTGCGCAGGTTGGGCGATGGCCAGTTGTCACCTCGGTTTGTAGGAAATTTCCGATCGCGTCGCTACCGCCTTGATTCATTCGGCTGCATCGCCACATGATCCGGAGTCCCAATGCCCCAGGGCCGGCAACTTCGTTGACTGGACTGATGGCGAACAACCCATGGATGCCCGACTCGCATGACTGACCGCTTCCAGCTTGTGGCGCCCTACGCACCGGCCGGTGACCAGCCGGCGGCCATCGAGACACTGGTTGCGGGCTTCGAGTCCGGTCTCGCCCAACAGACCTTGCTCGGCGTGACCGGCTCGGGAAAGACATTCACCATCGCCAACGTCATCCAGCAGGTTCAGCGCCCGACCTTGGTGATGGCGCACAACAAGACCCTGGCGGCGCAGCTTTACGGCGAGTTCAAGGAGTTTTTCCCGCACAACGCGGTGGAGTATTTCGTCAGCTATTACGATTACTACCAGCCCGAAGCCTATGTCGCCGCATCGGACACCTATATCGAGAAGGATTCCTCGATCAACGAACACATCGAGCAGATGCGCCTGTCCGCCACCAAGACCCTGCTGTCCCGACCGGATGCGCTGATCGTGGCCACGGTCTCTGCGATATACGGCTTGGGCAAGCCTGAGGATTACCTGCAGATGCGCCTGATCCTCGCGCGTGGAGAGCACACCGACCAGCGCAAGTTGATCCGTCATCTCACCGAGTTGCAGTACACGCGCAACGACATGGAGTTGCGCCGAGGCAGTTTCCGCGTGCGTGGGGAGCAGATTGACGTGTTTCCGGCCGAGTCGGAAACCGAGGCCCTGCGCATCGAGTTGTTCGATGGCGACATTGAAAGCCTGGCCCTGTTCGATCCATTGACCGGCGAGGTGCTGCGCAAGGTGCCGCGCTACACGGTGTACCCGAAGACGCACTATGCGACCACGCGGGCAGCGACCCTGCGTGCCATCGAGACGATCAAGGTCGAACTGGGCGAGCGACTTGCGCAGTTGTATGCGCAGAACAAGTTGGTGGAGGCCCAGCGCCTGCAACAGCGCACGCAGTTCGATCTGGAGATGATGGCCGAAATCGGTTATTGCCAGGGCATCGAGAACTACTCGCGACACCTGACCGGTGCCGCGCCGGGGGAACCCCCGCCGACCCTGTTCGACTACCTTCCAGCGGATGCCTTGCTGGTGGTCGACGAGTCCCACGTCACCATTCCGCAGCTTGGCGCCATGTACAAGGGCGACCGCTCGCGCAAGGAAAACCTCGTGGAATACGGATTCCGCCTGCCGTCGGCGCTGGACAACCGGCCATTGCGCTTCGAGGAATGGGAACAACGTGCGCCGCGCAGCATCTTCGTTTCCGCCACTCCGGGCGCCTATGAATTGCAACAATCCGCCGGCAGCGTGGTCGAGTTGGTGGTCAGGCCAACCGGCCTGATCGACCCGGAAATCGAGGTTCGACCGGTGCGCACCCAGGTCGATGACCTGCTGTCCGAAGCCAATGCGCGCATTGCCATGGGTGATCGGGTGATGGTCACCACGCTGACCAAGCGCATGGCGGAAAACCTTACCGAATACCTTGGCGAACATGGTGTGCGTGTGCGTTATCTGCACTCGGACATCGAAACGGTGGAGCGCGTGGAAATCCTGCGCGATTTGCGCCTTGGCCAGTTCGACGTGCTGGTCGGCATCAATCTGCTGCGCGAGGGTCTCGACATGCCGGAGGTTTCCCTGGTGGCCATCCTCGATGCCGACAAGGAAGGCTTCCTGCGTTCATCCGGTTCCCTGATCCAGACCATTGGCCGCGCCGCGCGCAACCTTCGTGGCAAGGCCATCCTGTATGCCGACAGCATGACGCGCTCCATGCAGGTGGCTATCGACGAGACCAATCGACGCCGGGCCAGGCAGGTTGAATTCAACAAGGAACATGGCATCACGCCAGCGGGAATCAGCAAGAAGATCACGGACATCATGGAAGGCGCGCGTGCCGAGGCGGGCCAACAACGCCAAACGCAGTCTCGCGGCGGCGCCAGGGCCCGCCGTGTTGCCGAGGCCGAGGCGGAATACAGGAGTCTCGGTCCGATCCAACTGGCAGCGTTGTTGCGCAAGTTGGAGGCGCAAATGTTCCAGCATGCGCAGGATCTGGAGTTCGAAGCCGCCGCCGAGGTGCGCGACCAGATCCAGCGAATCCGCGAGCAGGCCTTGAAGGGGTAGGGCGCACGCAGTGATGGGGGCCGCGTTTCCGCTTGTGCACTGCCGCAGAAACGGGTAGTCTGCGCGACCCGAATTGCGGGCGCGTAGCTCAGCGGTAGAGCACTACCTTGACATGGTAGGGGTCACAGGTTCGATCCCTGTCGCGCCCACCAACAATTTCGAGTAACGGCGGCAAGCCAAACGAAGCGATATCGTTGGTTCGCTGCTTCTGCGAGTAACGGAAAGTAGCTTCGGCGAAATCAGCGGCGACTTTCGGTGTTTCGCCCTTGTGCGGAATCCGATCCCACTGCCAACTTTCCTTGCTTTTGTTGCCCACCCGGAGCCGTAGTTCAAACGAACACGATCACCATGACGCGAACCTTTGCCGACTGATACAAGCGACGCGAAGCAACCTGTTAGGTCAAGGGCGCTTCGGCGCCTTTTTTATTGCCATGGATGGCATGTATGCCGACAACGCAGGAGCAGTTGTCGGCGATGGCCATGGATGGGGTGCACCACCCTCACCCCAACCCTCTCCCGCCAGCGGGAGAGGGGGACGAGTCAGGAGCAGTTGTCGGCGATGGCCATGGACGGGGTGCACCAC
>SHNG01000172.1 GCA_004295005.1 Gammaproteobacteria bacterium | reverse complement strand
AATGGGCGGCACTGATCTGGGTTCGGATGCGCGCCTGTCCCTGCGGCACCACCGGGTAGAAGAAACCAATCACGTACACGCCTTCCTCAAGCAACTCGCTGGCGAAGCGCTGCGCCAGCTTGGCGTCGTACAGCATCACCGGGACGATGGGATGGTTGCCGGGACGCAGGTCGAATCCGGCGGCACTCATGCGCTCGCGGAAGTGCCTGGCGTTGGCTTCGACGCGATCGCGCAACTCATTGGAGCGCGACAGGATCTCAAACACCTTGATGCTGGCTGCAACCAGGGGTGGCGGCAGGGTGTTGGAAAACAGGTAGGGACGCGAGCGCTGGCGCAGCAGGGCAATGATCTCGCGACGCCCGGTGGTGAAGCCGCCAGAGCCGCCGCCCAGCGCCTTGCCCAGCGTCGAGGTATAGACGTCCACTTCACTCATCACGCCATGCAGCTCTGCGGAGCCGCGACCATTCGGGCCGACGAAGCCGGTGGCATGCGAGTCATCGACCATCAGCATGGCGTCGTACTTCTTTTTCAGCGCAACGATCTCATCCAGCTTGGCGATATAGCCGTCCATGGAGAATACGCCGTCGGTGGCGATCAGGCGGGTGCGCTTGCCCTGGCTTTCGATCAGGTGCTGTTCCAGTTCGCCCATGTCGCTGTTGGCATAGCGACGACGCTCGGCTTTGCACAGGCGGATGCCGTCAATGATGGAAGCATGGTTGAGCGCATCGGAGATGACCGTGTCCTGCTCGCCCAGGATGGTCTCGAACAGTCCGCCATTGGCATCGAAGCAACTGGTGTAGAGGATGGTGTCCTCGGTGCCGAAAAATTCCGAGATGCGGTCTTCAAGCTGCTTGTGCAGATCCTGGGTGCCACAGATGAAGCGCACGCTGGCCATGCCGAATCCGTGGGTATCCAGCGCAGTCTTGGCTGCTTCGATCACTTCCGCGTTGTCGGCAAGTCCAAGGTAGTTGTTGGCGCAGAAGTTGAGGACTTCGCGACCGTCCGAAGTACGGATCGCCGTCGACTGCGCGGTGACGATGATGCGCTCGGTCTTGAACAGGCCATCGTCGCGAATGGAGTCGAGTTCACGGGACAGGCGGACGCGGGTAGCAGTATCCATGGGGATTGTCGGCTGGCAGGGAAAGCGCAATTGTCGCGGAAACACGCAGGCAGCGCACGGGCAAATGTCGGCCGTGGCCGCCTGTGCGGGCGGGTTTGACACTAAACTGCGCATTCTCCGTTTAGCCTGGAACCCAAGCCCATGCGGATTCTGCTCACTGCTGCGCTGTTGCTGCTTGCCATCGAGCCTGCGCTGGCGGCCACCCGGCACGTCGATCCGGCCTATCTGGCAAGCATTCGCGATGACGATCCCAATCCGCTGCCGCGCAATCTGGCTCCGCACGAGGTCGGCAGACCGCTGCCAATGCGACCGGGTGGAACGAGAGCACCTTCGGCTGCACCGGTGCGGGCACAGGCCGAGTACGAGGCGAACCAGGGCATCCTGATCCGTTGGGGCAGTTACAACGCGCTGCACACGGAAATGACGGTTCCGCTTACCACGGCGACACCACCTTCTGAGGTTTACGTGGTGGTGAGCGGATCGAGCCAGCAGGCGTCGGCCAGTTCGGTGTTGCAAGGTGGCGGTGCGGACATGAGCCATGTGCACTTCGTGATTGCCACGACCGATTCCGTGTGGATCCGCGACTATGGCCCGCGCTTCATCGACGACGGCGGTCGTCGCGCCATCGTGGATCACGAATACAACCGGCCACGGCCCAACGACGACCTGTTTCCCATCGGCTACGGCGCGCAAATCAACGAGACCGTGTATGAGATTCCGCTGATCCATGGCGGCGGCAATTTTCACCTGTTCGGTACGCGCGATGCCTACATGACGCGCCTGATCGTCAATGAAAATCCGGGCCTGAGCGAACAGCAGATCATTGACGATTACGCGGACTACCAGGGCCTCGATGTCACCCTGACCGATCCTTTTCCTTCGAGCTATGACAGCACCCAGCACATCGACATGTGGATGCTGCCCTTGACCGACAGCAAGGTGATCATCGGTCAGTACGAAGCCAACCAGGGCAGCGGAATCCCCAAGCAGGTGACCGACGCCACCACCAGCCTGATGCAGTCACGTGGTTACACCGTGTATCGCACACCCGGTTGGCGCAATGGCGCGCATTACACGTACACCAACTCGGTGATCGTCAATCAGATGGTGTTGATCTGTCGTTTTGGCGGCAGCTACACCGCGCAGGATGCCCAGGCGCTGGCCACCTACCAGGGTGCGATGCCCGATCACGAGATCGTGCAAGTCGATTGCAGTGACATCATCTTCAACGCCGGTGCCATCCACTGCATCGTCATGCACGTGCCCGACCTGCTGTTCAAGCACGAGTTCGACGACGAACCTTGAGCCCGTGGAGGAAGAATGCCCCGCTGGTCATTCGGCGGCGACCAGCGAGCTTGAATCGACGACGATGTTCCAGCCTCGCGAAGTGAGTTCACGCAGGCTGCGTGGCGATGCGTTGCCCTGGATGATGACGGATTTCCGGGCGCTGCGGAATTCCTCGTTGTCGAGAAAGCTTGCGAATTCCTGGGTCCAGGAGAGGTAGTCAACCGGGAGCGGCAGCACCACGTCGCGGGAATTGCCCAGATAGCCGAGTCCCGCCCCGACGATCAGCAGCTCCCCGCCGTGGGCATTGTTGCCCAATTGCGTGGCGAGCAGACGAAGCGCGTTGACGATGTAGCGTGCCTCAAGTTCGCTGCGCGCGGTCATGGCCAACTCGAGCAGGGCATCACCGCCGCTGGCGGGTTGCAGGCGTTCAAGCGCATCCAGCATGGATGCCTTGAGGCTGGGTGTGAACACGCCACGGCGCATGAATTGACGCATCAGAAACTCATCGCGCGCAAACCGCTCGAGTCTTTGCAGGGTGACTGTGCGCAACTGGTCCTCATCGAGCTTCCAGGCCAGTTCATTGAGTTGGTCACTGCGCGCAAGCAGCAGTCCGGCACTTCCATCGATTGAGGCAATCGCAAGGTCCGCCGTCAGGCGGCCGGCGGAACCCGACCAGGCCAGTTCATCGAGCCGTTCGCCCAAGATCGGGTTGCTGGTGTAGGGATCGATGCCGAGATTTTCTGCAAGGTCTCGACGTGCCTTGCGATACTCGACCCGGCGCTTGATCTCGCGCTCCGTCTCCGCGCCGAGATCGTCAAGCCAGGAGTCGTGGCCCGCGTCATTGCTGCGAGCCTCTTGCCGGTCAATATCGCGGGCGGAAGTCATCGGGCCATCGCTGCGCGGCCAGGATTCACCACGGGTGCCAAGCTCCCGCGCGACATGATCGGAGAGGGATTGCGCCTGCTTGCCAATCTTGCGCAGGCGCTTGCCAAAATATCGCGCGACGCCAGCCGGGACTCCGCGAAGCGTCTGCAGCGGATGTCGCATCAGACGGGAAAACTGTTCCCCTTTGTCCATGGCGCGCGCGCGTGCAGCATGGGCATAACTGTCCGCATGGCCGTGACGACTGAGCGTTTGCATGGCCGGAATCTCGGACACCCGGATAGCCAGCATTTCCATGCTTTCCGCCTCGATGCGGCCCACTGCCGTATCCATGGTGAAGCGTGCCATGTATCCTCGAATTTCAACGTGGGGATCCACCTCGAATCCGGGTCCGGAAAGCAAGGCCGGTTGTACCAGCGCGGTTGCCGCGAGCACAGGCTCCAATTCGTAGGGTTCGGCGGCCCTGGCGGGATCGGGCGGTATCAGCCAAGCCGATACCAGAACAAGGATGTGCCGGGGAAATTGCATTCGGGTTCGGTGGAGGGAGTGGACTGGAGCGCGCGATTGTATTTGCGAATGCATGAACGGGAGGATTCACCTGTTCGTCGCGCGGCGTGAGATTGGAATGAGGCAGATTGGCCGCCAGGAATTGGATCCGGCAAAGGGCAGTGATGCAGGCAGCGCAATTCATTCACGGCAATCGGTTGGAAGCGCTGGCTGATCGGCTGATCGATGACCTGCACGCGCAGGGCGCGGATGACCCGATGCGCACCCAGTGCGTTGTCGTTGCACATCCCGCGTTGGGGCGCTGGTTGCAGGAACGCATTGCTGATCGCTGCGGAATTGCCACCAACATCAGGTTTCCACTGCCATCGAGTTTTGCCTGGGGCTTGTTGCGCGAGCTGGGTGGCGCGTTGGCGCCGGAATCCGCGTTCTCGCGGGAGGCGCTCAGCTGGCGGATTTTCAAGGCCTTGCCGGGGCTTGTTGCGCAAGCCGGATTCGAGCGCGTGCGCCGCTATCTCGGCGACGACACGGATGCCCGGCAGCGTTACGAGTTGGCCGTATTGCTTGCCCGTTGCTTCGATGAATACAGCATGGCGCGGCCGGACTGGCTGCGCGCATGGACGGGCAAACGCCTGTTGCTGGATGACACCGATGAGCGCTGGCAGTCGGCGCTCTGGCGCGTCCTGGTTTCCGGCGTCAATGAGCCGGACCGTGCCAACCTGATGCTTCGCGCGTTGTCGATGCTCGACTCCGGTGAGGCGTTGCCTGCCTCGCTCGCACAGGGCGTCGCGGTATTCGGCGCATCGCACCTGCCACCCCTGCTGCTGGAATTCTTCCTGGCATTGGCAGGGCACGCACCGCTGCGTTTCTACCAGCCGAACCCCTGCCTCGATTACTGGGGCGACATCGTTTCCGAACGCGAATTCAGCCAGCGCCGGAAGCTGTGGGAAAGACATGGTCGCAGCGATGCGAGCTCGTATCTGGAGGTCGGACATCCGCTACTGGCGGCCTGGGGCAGTCTCGGGCGTGAACACCTGAAAGCCATCCACGCACCGGAACTGGTCATCCACGACGATGATGCCTTCGAGCTACCGGATGCATCCCGATTGCTTGGCTGGGTGCAGCATGGAATCCTGCTGCTTGACCCGACACACGCGCAGCCGCCGGAAGACGAGGCCCGTCCCTCGATTCGCGTGCATGCTTGCCCGACGCGCCAACGTGAAGTCGAGGTGCTGCGCGACGAACTGCTGAGCCTGTTTGAAACCCTGGGTGGGCTGATGCCGCACGACATCGTGGTGATGTCGCCGCAAATCGAGGACTACGTTCCAGCCATCAAGGCCGTGTTTGGCGAGGATGACGATGCCTTGGCCATTCCCTACGGCATCGGCGATGTGGCCCTGCGTGCCCTGCATCCGCTGATCGATGCGTTTGCACGTGTACTGGCATTGGCCGAAGGTCGCATGGCGGTCAGCGAAGTGCTGGGTATTCTGGCCGAACCTTCCATCGCGCGTCGCCAGGGTCTGCATGGCGAGGCGCAGGACTGGCTGCGCAGCTGGATAGGCGAGAGCGCCATCCGCTGGGGTCTGGATGATGCGTTTCGCGCCGAGCTTGGCGCCGCGGCGCTTGACGAGAACACCTGGCGTTTTGGCTTCAATCGATTGTTGCTCGGCTATGCCCTTGGTGATGAGGAGGCGATGCTGTCCGACGTGGTGCCGGTGGCGAATGTCGAAGGTTCGGCAGCACAGTGGCTGGGCCGATTGTGTGCGTTCATCGATGTCATGCAGCGGATCCGCAAGGAGCTGAGTCAGGCGCGATCAGCGCAAGCCTGGAAGCTGTGGTTGATGGAATGCGTGGAAGGCTTGTTGGACACCGAAAGCACGGATGCCAGCGAGCGTGCGGCCGTGCGTGACCTGCGCGAAGCGATTGCCGATCTTGGCAATGGCGCAGGCCGCTGGCTTGGCGATGAGCCCATTGATTTCGGCGTACTGCGCGATGCGCTGGAGGATGCGATTGGCGAGCCGCGCAAGGCCAGGGCAGGTCGTTATGGCGTGACCTTCTGCGGCATGGTGCCGATGCGCAATGTGCCGCATCGCGTGGTGTGCCTGCTCGGACTGGATGCCGCGCGCTTTCCGCGCAAGCAGGCGGCTGCCGGCCTGAACCTGATGCGCAAGCATCCGCGGCCCGGCGATCGCAGCATTCGCGAGGACGACCGTTTCCTGTTTCTCGAATGCCTGGTGGCGGCGCGTGATGTGTTCCATCTCAGTCATGTGAGCGGCGCCGCGGATGGATCGGATGCCGATCCGCCATCTCCAGTCATTGATGAATTGCTGGGCTTTCTCACAGCGGCCTATGGACCCGGGCGCTGGCCGCAGATGCGCAAGCGGATCGTACTCAGGCATCCGCTGCAAGCCTTCGCGCCTGACTGTTTCAGGACAGACGCACCGGTGCCCAGCCATGACCGCCTGTGGTTGCAGGCGGCGCAAGCGGTGCAAGCGCCGTGGCAGCAACCGCCCGCATTTGCAGAATTCAAGGAACTTGCGACAGCGGTGGCTGATCCTGTGGTTGATGTCGACATCGATGATGTGCTGCGCTGGATGCGCCAGCCGATTCGCGCCTGGTTTCGCCAGCATTTGCCCATCCACTTGTCTGAAGCCGAAGCCGATGAGGACATCGAAGTCTTCGAGCTGGATCGCCTGAGCCGCTATAAGCTTTCGGATCGCCTGCTTGGACCCCTTGCGCGTCGTCCCGATCTGCATCGCGTGCAACGCGAAGGCAGGTTTCCGCTCGGTCCCGCTGGCAGGAATATCTGGGACACGCTGGATGAGGAACTCGCCACGCTGGGGCAAGCCATCGCGGATTTGCCGGGCGGAAAGGATCCTGCATTGGAAGTCGAGGCGAGGGTTCTGGATTTTCCGGAGATCGGTGTTCGCCTCTGCGGTTCAATCCACCATCTTCGTGGATCCGACGCCGGGCCTGCGGGCCTGCTGCTGTACCGGCCCGGCAGAATCCGCAGCGTGGACATGGCCCGAATTGCGCTTGAGCGTGCCCTGTTGCCGCTGTCGCAGGCAACCCGACCCTCGGCCAGCGTGCTGGGGTTTGGCGAACGCAGGGCGGTGGTTTGCTGCACGCTTGCGGAATTCGGCAACGAGCGCGAATGGATTGGCAAATTGCTCGGCTGGTACATGCGTGGCCTGCGTCAGCCGGTACCCGCGTTCCCCAACTGCGCGCAGGCGTTCGCCGAAGCCTGGGTGAAGGGCAAGGGGGCCACTCCTTCGCAAGCCGCAGAAGATGCGTGGCTCGAGGGTGACTATCCGGAAGGAAGCGACGCCTTCAATGCCTTGATCAGCCGTCACCGTGGCGAAGCGGTACTGGATGCGCAATTCGAGGCCTTTGCCAGGGAAGTGTACGTGCCACTTCACCAATTGGCTTCGAAGGTGAAGCCATGATGTCGCCACTGGATGCCGCCACGCTTGCTCTCACCGGTCAGCATCTGATCGAAGCCAGCGCAGGCACCGGCAAGACCCACAACATTTCCTTGCTCTATTTGCGTCTGCTGCTGGAGCGCCAATTCAGCGTGCGCCAGATTGCCGTGGTCACATTTTCCGACGCGGCAACGCGCGAGTTGCGCGGGCGTTTGCGTCGTCAACTTGTCGAAGCGATTGCCTTTCTCGATGAAAGCGAGACTTCGAACCGGCCGGATCTCGGCGCGATCCTTGGCCGGTATCGCACTGACACGGCGGCCTGCGCGCGTGCGAGAACCGCGTTGCAGGCGGCGCTGGTCGGTTTCGACGAGGCTCGCATTTCGACCTTGCACAGCCTGTGCCGGCAACTGCTCGCCGAACACGCATTCGATACCGGGCTGCCGTTCTTCGAGCTGGATGACAGCGCGGGCAAGGAAGTGACCCGCGAGTTCGTGCGCGATTTCTGGCGAAGGCATGTGATTCTCGAACCGGATCAGGCCGTCGCCGATGTGCTGCAACGCTGGAAGACGCCGAACGACCTGGCTGCCGAGTTGATCCGGTCGCAAACCCTGGTCCTGCCCATTGAGCGCATTGATCCTGCCGATGCCGAGGGCTGGGTGAAGAAGGAACGGAAAACCTACGCCACCGCGCTCAAGCGCTGGCGTAATCTGCATGCGAAAGGGACGGTCGCTGAAGCGCTAAAGCAATTGCAGCAGGCCATCACGACCAAATATTTGAATGCGGCGAGCGATTCGCCGCTTGGACGGAGCCGCGTGCAACGCTGTCTTGCTGCCTGCGCAGGTGAACCCGGTCAGGTGGATGCGGATGCACTGACACCCTTGCGCTCGAGTTCGATCGAGGCGCAGATTTCCAAAAATGCCGAAAAGGCCGGCTGGACCCTGCCAGCCGAACTGGCCGAAGTCGCAAGCGTGGTCGAGTCCTTGGCCCTGGCTGATGAGGGTTTGCGACTTGCCCTGCTTGCCCGTTTCACGCGCGCCGCGATTGATTTCGTTCGTGAGCGGCTTGGCGAGTATCGCAAGCGTGCAAGGTGCCTTGGCTTCGATGACCTGATCGGTCAGTTGCATGCCAGTTTGCATGGGGATTCGGCAACGCATCTTGCCGAGGCCATTGCCAGCGAAGTGCCTGCCTTGCTGGTCGATGAGTTCCAGGATACCGATACCCTGCAGTACGCAATCCTGCATCGCATTCACAAGGCGCGGATGGATGCCGTGCTGCTCCTTATCGGTGATCCCAAGCAGGCGATCTATCGTTTTCGTGGTGGCGACATCTACACCTATCACGCGGCTGCACGTGACGCCGGCAGCAATCTGCACACATTGCGTGACAACTGGCGCTCCGATGCGCGCCTGATCGAGGCCGTCAATGCCGTGTTCGGCAGCGTCACGGATCCGTTCATGGTGGATTTCATCGGCTTCCAGCCAGCGCAATATCCGCCCACGAAGGACAAACCGGAATCCTGGCTGCAAAGCAATTCACCACTGACCCTGTGGCGGCTACCCGACTGCGTTGGTGACAAGGGCCCCAAGGCGTGGACGGTTGCGCAGTTCAGCGCGCGCATTCTGGGTGAGGTAGCTGCAAGCATCAGCGCCTTGTTGCGTGAAGCCGAGCAAAAGCAACAGCCGCCACCAAGCATTGCCGTATTGGTGCAGACCAATCGCCAGGCCGAGCAAGCGGCGCAGGTGCTTGGTGACTGGAACATCGCCTGTGATCATGTCAGCACCGAAAGCGTGTTCCTGAGCCAGCAGGCGAGCGAGCTTGAGTACCTGCTTGCGGCGCTGGATGCACCGACTGACGCGGCACGCGTGCGCGCTGCCTTGGCCACCGACCTGCTGGATCGAAGCCTCGACGACCTGTTGGCTTCACGTGATGACTTGACGCACTGGGAGGCCGAACTTGCCCTGATCGCGCGGTTGCGCCAGCGCTGGATCGCGGATGGGCCATACGCGGCCCTCAGCGCATGCGTGCGACAGGCGGCTGCGCGACTGCTTTCGCGTTGGGA
>SHNG01000139.1 GCA_004295005.1 Gammaproteobacteria bacterium | reverse complement strand
AGGTGCGCTCGGCGCAACCTTGCTCAAGCGTATGAGCTTTGGAGAATGCCCGGAGGCACCGCCAATGCCGTTGCCGCCGGGCTGGGATCGCAAAGTGATGCATGCCTCGCTCCAGGTCGGCGCGATGGAATTGATGCTGTCCGATGGCGACAGCGCCGACCCGGCAAGCTTCAACGGCTTTCGTCTCTCGCTGATGCTTGAAGACGAGGACGCAGCCCGACGCGCGTTCGACAAGCTTGCCGCTGGCGGCAGCGTGGAAATGCCCTTGGGGCCGACGTTCTGGGCACCCCTGTTCGGCATGCTCACCGACCGGTTCGGAATCGGCTGGATGGTTGGCATTGCCCTTTGACTGAACCCTTTTCCCACGGAGACGAACCATGCAACTCATCGCTTACCTCAATTTTGCCGGCAACGCACGCGAAGCCATGGATTTCTATGCGTCCGCACTCGGTGGAAAAATAACGCAACGCTTTACCTACGGCGAATCGCCGATGGCCGATCAATGCGGACCATCATCCGCCGCTCACATCATGCATTCGCAGATTGAAATCGGCAGCGCGCTTCTGATGGGCGCGGATGGACCGCCGCCCCATGATGCCGGCAGCACCAGTGTCAACATCGTGACCGAGACACCGGAGCAGGCCGAGCGGGTGTTCGCCGCACTTTCTGCGGGCGGCACGGTGCAGATGCCGATTACCGAAACCTTCTGGGCGCAGCGCTTTGGCTGCCTGCAAGACAAATTCGGCAAGGGTTGGATGGTCAACTGTCTGAAACCGATGGTGTAACCGCAACAACGGTCAATGCAGATACGCAGGAGATACCCATGAAGATCACAATCGAGACCACCGTCGCCGCCGAGTTGAGTGAGGTCTGGTCCGCCTGGAACTGCCCGGAAGAGATCCAGCAGTGGAACGCAGCCTCGGACGACTGGCATACCACGCAGAGCACCGTGGATCTGCGTGAGGGCGGGCGCTTCCTGTCACGCATGGAAGCCAGGGATGGCAGCGCAGGTTTCGATTTTGAGGGCACATACACCCGCATCGCGCCTCACCGGCTGATCGAATACCGGATGAGTGATGGTCGCGAGGTCAGGACCGAATTCATCAAGGGTGATGGCGGCGTGCGGGTGACGATCGCGTTCGATGCCGAAGCCGAAAATCCGGCGGAGATGCAGCGCCAAGGCTGGCAGGCAATCCTGAACAATTTCGCACGTCATGTCGAAACGAAGCCGGACTGATCGGCTTCGATGCAAGCAACAGGTCGGAGGAAAATCTGCAATGAAAACTCAAGCCAAGAACACTGTCTGCCTGTGGTATCAGCGCGATGCCGAGGAAGCGGCCCGCTTCTACGCCAGTCTCTTTCCTGATTCTTCGGTCGACGCCGTGCACCGTGCACCGGGTGACTATCCGGATGGCAAGCAGGGCGATGTGCTGACGGTCGAGTTCACGGTGATGGGCATTCCCTGTATCGGCCTCAATGGCGGACCTGCCTTCAAGCAATCCGAGGCCTTCTCATTCCAGGTCGCCACCGTTGACCAAGCCGAAACGGATCGCTACTGGAACGCCATTGTCGGCAATGGTGGAGTGGAAAGCGAATGCGGCTGGTGCAAGGACAAATGGGGTGTGTCCTGGCAGATCACGCCCGTGACCCTGATCGAGGCGTACACCGGTCCCGACAAGGCAGCCGCCAAGCGCGCCTTCGACGCCATGATGAAGATGCAGAAGATCGACGTTGCCGCGATTGACGCTGCGCGGCGGGGCTGACGGGCGAGGCGTGTCGCCACGCTCGCACTCACAACAAAACCCACCAAGACCAAATCGGACCCACCATGTCAGGCAAAACGCAAGTCAAAGGCCCTGCTTCGTATTTCCCTTCCATTGAAAAAATCCACGGCAAGCCGGTCACGCACTGATTCGGCGTGCTCGATTCGCTGCAGGACAAGAAGCACTTGGAGCAGGTGGCCTTGCTCAAGAGCAAGCACGGTCTAGGCCATGGTCACGCCAATGCCCTGGTTGCTTTCCATCGGTCGAACTGCCGACCCTGAGAAATCCAAATCAGGTTCCCGGTACAACCCATCGCCATTCCAGGAGAAACACCATTATGAGCGGAACCATAACCTTTCACCGCGTGCTGCGCGCCCCCGCCGAGCGCATCTACCGCGCCTTCCTTGATCCAGACGCCATGGCCAAGTGGCTGCCGCCGCACGGCTACACGGGCAAGGTCCACGAGATGGATGCTCGCGTCGGCGGTAGCTACCGCATGAGCTTTACAAACTTCACCAATGGCCAGGCGCACAGCTTCGGCGGTGAATATCTGGAACTGGTAGAAAACGCGAAGCTGGTCTATTCCGATCGCTTCGATGATTCCAGCCTGCCAGGGGAAATGTTCACCACCATCACGCTGACGCCAGTTTCCTGCGGCACTGAACTCAGAATCGAGCAGCGCGGCATACCCGAGGCGATTCCGGTGGAGATGTGCTATCTCGGTTGGCAAGAATCACAGGAGTTGCTGGGAATGCTGGTGGAGGCCAAGGTCCCTGGGTGATGCGGTGTGGCGGCTCTCGTGCAGCGCGGGGAAACAGGCAATGTGTTCGTTATTCCGGAATCGCTCAGCAACGCCGAGATTCAGGAAAGAACCGAGTTCACGATGCAGGCACTGGGTCCCTGCTTGCGCAGGGACGACGGTCGTTGAGGTTCGTCATCCCGGAATCGCGCAGCGATATCCGGACCTGCGCAGGCAGGATGCCGAAGCGGAACGACGCAGGCGGCCCGGAGGGCGATCGTCGGGAGACGTGAGTCATCCAGCGCCTTTTGCAGGAAAATTCGCTCGCAGCCTATGGCTGAGTGCGCAGCGAAGGCCACTCATTCCAGCAGCAGGTAGTACAGGCTCTGCCCGCGCAGGATGGTCAGCAGCAACTGGCGCGGCTTGTGTTGCAGCAGGTCGGCCAGGGTGGCCGTGCTCTCGAACTCGCGCTGGTTGATGGCGACGATCACATCGCCGGCCCGCAAGCCCTGGGCATAGGCGCGACTGGACTGTTCGACCGCGGCAATGGCGCTGCCTGCCAGTCCATTCTGGCGCTGCGATTCGCTCAGGTCCTGCAACTGGATGCCGGCAAGGCGCGCATCCAGGTCGTCGCCACGCAGGCGGGTGGAAGCGCTGGCCTTGAGGGTTATGCTCACGGTTTGCGGCTTGCCATCGCGCAGGATGCGTACGCTCAAGGCCGTGCCGAGCGGTGACAGGCCTTCGATGTTGTGCAAGTCCTGTCCCGAGGACACCGCTTTCTCATTGACTGCGACAATCACATCGCCCGGTTGCAGGCCGGCGGAGGCGGCCGCGCTGTCGCCGCGCACGCGGGTGACCACGGCACCGCTGCCCTTGGCAATACCGAGCATGGCCGCAAGCTCTGCGGTCAGGTCCTGGGTTTCCACGCCAAGTACGCCGCGACGTACCTCGCCAAACTGGATCAACTGGCGCATGACGTTGGCGGCCAGGTCGCTGGGGATGGCAAAGCCGATGCCGACGCTGGCACCCGAGGGTGAAAAGATCATGGAATTGATACCGACCAGTTCACCGCGCAGGTTGACCAGGGCGCCGCCGGAGTTGCCGGGATTGATGGAGGCGTCGGTCTGGATGAAATTCTGGTAGCCGCCGCGCAGTCCGGTTCGATCCAGCGCGGACACGATGCCCGAGGTGACGGTCTGGCCAAGGCCGAAGGGATCACCGATGGCGACCACGAAATCGCCGACGCGCAAGTCGCGCGATGCCGCCAGCGCGATCTGCTGCAGACCCGAGGCCGGGACCTGCAGCACGGTCAGGTCGGTGGCGGGATCCGAACCGATCACTTGCGCCTTGAGCGTGCGCTTGTCATGCAGGGTTATCTCGATGTCGTCGGCGCCCTGGATGACATGGTTGTTGGTCAGCACATAGCCTTTGGCAGCATCCACGATCACGCCGGAACCCAGCGATTGCTGCACGCGCTCGCGCGGCTGGTTGGGCATGTTGAAGAAGCGCCGGAAGAACGGGTCATCAAAGAAGGGATCACGCACCGCCACGCGCGTGCGGGTGTTGATATTGACCACCGCCGGCGTCACCCGCTCGATCATCGGTGCCAGTGAAGGCAACGCTTGGCCGTCGACCGACGGGGGCAGGCCAGCGTGTGCCTCATGCGATGCCGGGAATGCCACTATTCCAGACAGTGCTGACAGACCGAACAATGCGATGAGCGAAACGACGCAGGTTTTGGAGGATCGTGTCATTGTCGGGTTTCCTGACAGGGTGGGCGCGCGATAGGCGGCGCGTGGGGGTGAAGACAGCGCGGGCCACGTTACCGAACCCGGCCTGATGGATGCCGCCTACACGGACCACAGAGCTTCGATTCAGTTGCATTCCCGGCCCGCATGACCGGCTGGCCAGGCGGAAAGCCAAGCCCAGCATCAAACAGACTCGAGCCTATGGACAAGGGGCCGGACGCGGCGTACCGTAGACCTTTGGCGCAAGCACAAGATGTTGTGCCTGCCCAACGGGTGCGGGCCTAGCCATTGTGGCGAGATTCGGGGAATGTCCCAGGCATTCCGACCGCTTTGGCTGCCCTGAACCGTCTACTAGGTGATGCGGTGCCGTGGTGAAAAGCAGCAACGATACCGGGAAGCAATCCCGGACACACAAGAAGATCCGGGAGGACGATTTTGCAATGAGCACGGTGCGACTTGAGGGGTTGGCGCGCGGGGCAGTCGAGATTCCACTTCAACCAGCGTCCCACGATATCTGGGACAAGAAATACCGGCTCAAATCCAAGAACGGCGAACCGGTTGATGCCAGCATCGACCATACCTACCAGCGCGTGGCCCGTGCCCTCGCCGAGGTGGAAACCACCACCGAGAAGCAGGAGTACTGGTACGAGCGCTTCCTGTGGGCCTTGCGCCGCGGGGCGATTCCGGCCGGTCGCATCACTTCAAATGCCGGGGCCAACGAGCACAAGCCGAAAACCTCGACGATCAACTGCACGGTTTCCGGCACGATCGAGGATTCGATGTACAACATCCTCGACAAGGTGCACGAGGCGGGCCTGACCCTGAAGGCCGGTTGTGGCATCGGTTACGAGTTTTCCACCCTGCGCCCACGCGGTGCGTATGTTTCCGGGGCCGGTGCCTATACCTCCGGCCCGCTGTCGTTCATGGATATCTACGACAAGATGTGTTTCACGGTGTCCTCGGCGGGTGGGCGTCGTGGCGCACAGATGGGCACGTTTGATGTCTCGCATCCGGACGTCAAAGAGTTCATTCGCGCCAAGCGCGAGGACGGTCGCCTGCGCCAGTTCAACCTGAGTCTGCTCATCACCGATGATTTCATGCAGGCCGTAGCCGACGATGCCGATTGGCCGCTGGTGTTCCCGATCCACATCAAGGAACAGCACGAAATCGACCTCGCCGATGCCAGCAAGGTGGTCTGGCGCGATTGGCCGACCAGCAAGCACTACGTGGTGCGCGACGATGGCCTGGTGGCTTGCAAGGTCTACAGCCACATCCGTGCACGGCATCTGTGGGACATGATCATGGTCTCCACCTATGATTTTGCCGAGCCGGGATTCATCCTCATCGACCGCGTCAACGAGATGAACAACAACTGGTGGTGCGAGAACATCCGCGCGACCAACCCCTGCGGCGAACAGCCGCTGCCGCCGTATGGCTCCTGCCTGCTAGGCTCGGTCAACCTGACCACCTTCGTGCGTGATCCGTTTGGACCCAAGGCGCGCTTCGACATGGATGAATACCGCGAGGTCGTGCGCGTGTTCACGCGCATGCTCGACAACGTGGTCGAAATCAACGGGTTGCCGCTTGAACAGCAGCGCGAGGAAATTGAAAGCAAGCGTCGTCACGGCATGGGCTTCCTCGGCCTGGGCAGCACCCTGACCATGCTCAAGATGCGCTATGGCACCGCCGAGGCCTGTCGTTTCACCGAGGATGTCTCGCGTGAAATGGCTGTGGCCGGCTGGGAAGTCGCTCTTGGCCTGGCCAAGGAAAAAGGTCCCGCGCCGGTGCTCTCGCGCGAGTTCAAGGTTACCGGCGAGATGCTGCGCAAGCGCCCGGAAATGGTCCGCGATGGCTACAAGGCGGGTGATTCCGTGCCCGGCCGCATCCTGCACTCCAAATACAGCCGCTACATGCAGCGGGTGGCCGAAGTCGCCCCCGAGCTGGTGGCCGAGCTGGCCGAGGTCGGCGCGCGTTTCACCCATCACACCTCCATTGCCCCGACCGGAACCATATCCCTGTCGCTGGCCAACAATGCCAGCAACGGCATCGAACCCAGCTTTGCCCACCACTACAGCCGCAACGTGATCCGCGAGGGCAAGAAATCCAAGGAAAAGGTCGAGGTGTTCAGCTTCGAGCTGCTGGCCTACCGC
This sequence comes from Gammaproteobacteria bacterium, assembly GCA_004295005.1. Taxonomy (GTDB): domain Bacteria; phylum Pseudomonadota; class Gammaproteobacteria; order Xanthomonadales; family Rhodanobacteraceae; genus Dokdonella. The sequence continues at coordinate 2,901 of SHNG01000139.1, read as the reverse complement.
GAGCTGATCAACGGCAAGGCCATGCCGTTTTCGGACAAGGCCGAGGAAAAGCTGCCCGATTACTTTGTCGCCGCGGATGACATCACCCCGACCGAGCACGTCGATATCCAGGCTGCCTCGCAGAAATGGATCGATTCCTCGATCTCCAAGACCGCCAATGTGCCGACCGCCTACCCGTACGAGGATTTCAAGGACATCTACCGATATGCCCATGCCCAGGGCTTGAAAGGATGCACCACCTTCCGCTTCAATCCAGCGGCCTTCCAAGGAGTGCTGGTAAAGGAGCATGATCTGGAAAACACGAAGTATCGTTTCGAGCTCGAAGACGGATCGGTGGTGGAGGTAAAAGGCAACGAAGAGATCGAGTACGATGGCGAGGTCCACACCGCAGCCAATCTGTTCGATGCCCTGAAAGAAGGCTACTACGGCAAATTCTGAATCGAGTGCGGGCCGGCGCGCATGCAGCGCGTCGTTGTGTAGTGCAATGCGATTTCAATCCTGGTCACCAACATAGGTCGGAGAGGGGAACATGAATTCCGAGAGTTCCGTGGAAGAAGTCAAAGACAGTCTGAAAGAAATTGGCAGCGCGATCTCTGATGCCGCCGGTGCCGTGGCCTCTACCGCCAGCGCCGTCGTCGCCGATGCGAAATCGTCGGTGGCCAGCGCAGGCAAGAGTGCGGTAGCCAAGGTGCAGAAGGCGCGCAAGCAGGCTGCACGCAAGATCAAGAACGTCGTCGCTTCGGCAAAGAAGGCGGAAGCCGCTGCCGCCGACAAGATTGGCAAGGTTGCCGCCAGCGTGGGCAAGAAGGTGAAGGCCGCCAAGAAGGCCGTTGCCAAGAAGGCCAGCAAGGCAAAGGCCAAGGCCAAGCCTGCCGCGAAGAAGGCGGGCAAGAAGGCCGCGCCGAAGAAAGCCGCAGTCAAGAAGGCGGTGAAGAAAGCCGTGAAGAAGGTGGCCAAGAAGGCGCCAGCACGCAAGCCAGCCAAGAAGGCTGCCAAGAAAGCAGTGAAGAAGGCGGCACCTGCCCGCAAGGCCGTCAAGAAGTCGCCAGCACGCAAGGCGGCGAAAAAGGCCGCAAAGAAGGGACGCAAGTAAGGGCATGCCGTTCCCGCCCTGACCGGCGGGAACGGCATCTTCCGGTACCGGACACGGCCCCAAGCCATGGCCGGTACAGCCTGTTGAGGCGAATGAGCAGGAGCGACGCGCACGGCGTCGCCGCAACCGACGGTCGCTGAACGCGTTCCGCAATCGAATACCAAGGAGTGCGCCGGATGGCGATCAAGATCAGCAAGAAGATCAAGGGCTACAACGTGGTCAAGCCGGACGAACCAAAGCCGGCTGTGTCAGCGCCTGTCGTGGCAGAGCCCGAGCTGGCCACGGCCGAAGTCATCCAGATGCATGAAAAGGTGGAGCGCCCGGATGAACTCATCGGCGCCACCTACAAGATCAAGTCGCCGCTGTTCGAGCACGCGCTGTACGTGACCATCAATGACATCGTGCTCAACCAGGGTACCGAGCACGAGCAGCGCCGGCCCTTCGAGATCTTCATCAATTCGAAGAACATGGAACACTTCCAATGGATCGTCGCGCTCACCCGCATCATGTCCGCCGTGTTCCGCAAGGGCGGCGACGTGACCTTCCTCGTGGAAGAGCTCAAGGCCGTGTTCGATCCGCGTGGCGGCTACTTCAAGGCAGGTGGCACCTACATGCCGAGCATCGTTGCCGAACTCGGCGCAGTGGTCGAGCGCCACATGAAGATGATTGGCCTGCTTGTCGATCCGGAAATGGATCCGGCCCAGCGCGCCTTGCTGGCGGAAAAGCGTGCGGCCTATGAGGGGCGCGCAAAAAAAAAGTCTGAAAGCGGCCGCCACGGAGTAGGCGCCAGCACCGCTTCGAAGAAGAAGGAATCACATTCGGGCTCCACACCCGTCGAGGCGGAGCTTCGCGAGGACGACGCCGAAGCCGCCTTCCCGGCAGGCGCCACGCTTTGCCAGAAGTGCAACACCAACGCCACCATCATCATGGATGGCTGCGCCACCTGCCTGAACTGCGGCTACAGCAAGTGCGGCTGATGTAGGTCGCGTTGCAGAATCGGTGCCGTAAATGCACGCAGTGGGGCCATGCGACGGCATGCATGGTTTCAGGCACCCGGTTTCCGAAGAAGGGTTCACCAACTCGCTTCTCCGGCATCCCAGGCTGGATGCCGATCCAGGACATCGGTGCCTGCGCTCCCTTGTGCCGGGGTAATACCAGCCAGCCAAAGTCTTCGTCGTTCCCGTCAAGGTGGGCGGGAAAGTGCTCCTGCATTTCATGCATGCAGGCCAGCCATGGCCTTTGTATCCAGTGGCTTTCTTGCAAGCTGTTGAAGGACAAGGGCACGGAAGACTCACTTTTCCCGGCGTTCGCCCTCCGGGCCGGCGGCGGCGTTCCGCTTCGGCATCCATGCCTTCGCAGGTCCGGATATCGCAGTGCGAATGCGGAATGGCGAGTACATTGAGGGTTTCCCGGGTTGCCTGCATGGGCACGAAACGCCAGTGGCATGCGACGCCCCGGAGGCACTGGCAAATGCCGAAAGATCATATCGTGCGCTGTGCACGCTGGATGTGAGTCAGGAGTCACGAACCTGCAAGCCAAATCCATGGGAAGATAAGCGGATTCGCATGCGCTCTCGGGGGAGATGCTCATGGTTGCTGCCAACCAGGATGCTGCGGACGCGCAAGGCCGATACGACCATCGGGCGCGCACGCGTGCGCTCGAGATTCATACGCGCTCGGCGCGTGGCGGATTTCTCTACCTGTTGGCTTGGTTGCCGCTTGGCTATGCTGCCGGCTACTTCAACATTGCTCCATGGACTTCCACGGCGATCACCTCGGTGCTGGTGCTGCTGGCGTGGATCCGCATGC
>SHNG01000143.1 GCA_004295005.1 Gammaproteobacteria bacterium | reverse complement strand
TGCCGCCTGGCCTTGCCCATCTCAGAAGGAAACGTCACATGAAAACGTATGCGCACGGTTGGTGCGGTCTTGGCCTGATGGCCCTGTTGGCAAGTTCCAAGGCTTTTGCCGGCGATCTCAGCATTCCCCACAGCTTCAGCCCCAACACCCCGGCAGTGGCCGCACAGGTCAATGAAAACTTTGGCGCGGTGGAAACAGCGGTGGATGACAACGCGGTGGATATTGCTGCATTGCAAGCGGCCGTTGCTGCCCTGCAAGCCAACGACGCCACCCAGCAAGCCACCATCAACGCCCAGGCCGCCACTATTGCCAGCCTGCAATCCGACTTGGCTGCGGTGCAGGACAACAGCGTGCTCGATCTCGATGGACTGCTGACCCTGGTCAATGACCCTGCCACCAGCCAGCTCACCGCGCGCTTCTCGGCCGTAAACGTGCAGGTGGTCAACGGTACCAATGACACCGAAAACACCAATGGCCTCGGCAACCTGATCGTCGGCTACAACGAGGATGCTGGCATAGCCGCGTTCTGCTCCAACGGCGACTATGCCGATGAAACAACTTGCACCAGCAATGGCGGCATCTGGGCGGTCAACCAGCGCACCGGCTCGCACAACCTCATTCTCGGGCAAGCCAATGCCTACAGTCGCTACGGGGGACTGGTTGCTGGCAGCTTCTCCATTGTCAACGGAATATTCGCCTCGGTTAGCGGTGGCCAGAGAAATATGGCCAGGGGCCGCTACAGCTCGGTCAGTGCTGGTCTCATCAACACCGCCATCGGTGACTCCAGTTCGGTCAACGGCGGTTACTTCAACACAACCAGCGGCCCCTACAGCTCGGTCAGCGGTGGTGCAAACCGTTCGGCGACTGGCGGCTATGACTGGCGAGCCGGCGCTCTGCTCCAGGACGAGTGACATGAACGCGCCCAAGCAATTGCGTGTTCGTGGATCGGGGCTGCTTCTGCTCGGCCTGCTGGCGGCGCTGCCCGCCCAGGCCGGTGGCGAGCGCATCTTCGACGATGGCTTTGATCCCTGTTGTCAGATCGGGGGTGCGGTGGCAGGGACAACCGGTTCGGGTTTGGTGTTGCACCTTGCCGCCGGGTCGATCAGCGAAGATCGCTCCATCTCCCACGATGGCCTGTACCGGTTTGCCGCCAGCGTTCCGAACGGAACGGCTTACACGGTCAGCATCGACAGCCAACCCAATGGCCAAAGCTGTGGCCTCGCCAATGCCAGCGGCAGCATGGGCAACAGCGACATCGACAACGTGGATGTGAGCTGTGCCGCCACGCCTGCCTTGATCTGGGATCAGGGTAACTGGGGCGATCTTTGGCAATGACGCGATGGTGACTTGGTATCGCCCCTGAAGGGGCTCCTACAAACGTTGCTTGGAACGGTAGGCGCCCCTTCAGGGGCGATCAGGAAAAGCAGAACATTTCCTTGCATTTTGGCGCGCGAAATTCTGTTGCGAACGATGCACATGACCGTGTGCGTGTTGTGAGCGTGCGCCGAATCAGGAATTGCCGTCGCCTGCCTGCAACTTGGCTTCCACCCAGCCCGCCTGCAGCAGCTTGTAGCCGGAATCGCGCATGCCGAGCGAGACGTAGGTTCGCATGGCGATGCGATTTTCCTTTTCGACATAAAGTCGCAAGCCGACTACACCTTCGTTCTCGCGTGCGCTGCGCTCGGTGTCGCGATAGAGATCACGGAACACGCCGCTGCGTCGCGCCGCGGGTATCACGTAGACACTCTGCAACCACCACCAGTGGCCATTGCGCCAGTCACTCCATTCGCAGGTAACCATGAGACAGCCGACCGCAACGCCTTCGCGCTCGGCGATCCGGTAGAAGCCGAGACCAGGCTCAGTCAACACGCGCTCGACACCTTGCGTGAGAACGGTGCGATCAAGCTTCTTGTACTCGGTCTCGAAGGCCATGGCGGCATTGGCATCGACGATGAAGTCGAGATCCTTCAGGGTGGCGGCGCGAATGATGGTGGTGGCGGTCATGGATGGCGGCGAGGCGGATAGGCAGGTGTCTGTGCTTGCACAGTCGTCAGCGTGGCTTGCGCCGACGCGAACTGCCGAGCTTGCGGGTCAGGGTGTTGCGGCCGAGGCCGAGTACGCGGGCTGCATTCTGGCGATGTCCGTCGCAACGCGCCAGAGCCGCCGTAAACAGCACGCGTTCGAGTTCCGCCAGCGCGCGTGCGTGGAGATCATCCCTCTCTTGCGCCAGCTCCTGTTCGGCCCAGGCAGCCAGCGCAAGGGTCCAGCCCGATGCTTTCTCGGCAGGCTCCGCCTTGAGGTTGGGCGGCAGGTCGGCCACACGGATTTCACGGCCGCTGGCGACAAGCGCCAGGCGTCTGCAAACATTTTCCAGTTGACGTACATTGCCGGGCCAGTCGTACGCCTGCAAAACGGCCAGGGCCGCTGGCGCAAATCGCTTGGCTTCGGTCTCGGCCTGCCCGGCAGCAACTTTCAGGAAATGCGATGCCAGCGGTGCAACATCCTCGCGGCGCTCGCGCAGGGCCGGAATGTGCAGGCGCAGGACATCCAGCCGATGCAGCAGGTCGGCGCGAAACTCGCCGCGTTCGACCTTGGCATCGAGATCCTGATGGGTTGCGGCCAGCACCCGCACATTGCTGCGGATCAGCTCGCGCCCACCAACCCGGTAAAACTCGCCGGCCGCAAGCACGCGCAGCAGACGTGTCTGCAATGCCAGCGGCATGTCGCCGATTTCATCCAGGAACAGGGTTCCGCCATCGGCTTGCTCGAAGCGCCCGGCATGGCGGCGCGTGGCTCCGGTGAAGGCACCGGCCTCGTGGCCAAACAATTCCGATTCCAGCAAGTCCGGCGGAATCGCCGCGGTGTTGAGCGCCACGAACACCTCCCGCGCACGTCGGCTTTCACGATGCAGTGCGCGCGCCACCAGTTCCTTGCCGGTGCCGGTTTCCCCGGTGATGAGCACGGTCATGTCGCTGCTGGCCATGCGTCCCATGGCGCGGAACAACTCGCGCATGCGCGCGCAGTTGCCGATCAGATCGATTGCGGCCAAGGGTTCGCTACTGGCGCGCGGCGGCTCTGCGCTGTGCTGCGCCATAGCCCGCATCACCATGTCGAGCGCGACATCGAGGTCGAAGGGTTTGGGCAGGTAGTCGAAGGCGCCGTGCCGATAGGCGGCGGCCGTGGTGCTGACATCGGTGAATGCACTCATCACGATCACCGGCAGGGTTGGTCGCAGTGTCGCCAGTTGCGCAAGCAGCTCCAGCCCGCTCTTGCCCGGCATGCGTACATCGCTGAACAGCACATCCGGCGCGTCGTCGGCCAGTGCATCAAGCACGCCCTGGGCATCGGCAAATTCGCGCACGTTGAGACCAGCGTCACGCAAGGCGGCGCCCAGCACCACGCGCACGCCGCGATCATCATCGGCAATCCAGACACGAATGGTGCTCATGGGGAAGCTTCCAGTGGCAAGCGCAGGCAGAACACCGTGACTCCGGGTCGACTGCTGTGACTGAGCTCAGCGCCATGCTCGATGGCAATCTCGCGCGCGAGGGCGAGTCCAAGACCACTGCCGTCGGCACGGCCGGAAACCAGTGGCAGGAATATCGAATCCCGCAGGTCCGCGGGTACGCCCCGGCCATCATCCACCACTTCCACACGCAACACCGCGCGGCGCAGGCGCTCGTTCAGGCGCGTGCCGAATTCCAGGCGCGTGCGCAGGGTGATCTGCCGGGCATGGGCTTCAATGGCATTGCGCAACAGGTTGAGCAGGAGTTGGTGCAGGCGGTCGCGATCGGCACGGATCGCCGGCAGGCTGGGATCGTAGTCGCGCTGCACGCGCGGCGCGTCCGGCTCGGCTTCAACCAGGGCCGCCACGCGCTCCAGCACTTGGTGGATATTGGTACGCGCCAGTCGTGCCTTGACTCCGGCGTGCAACAGGCGATCCACCAGCGCGGTGAGGCGATCACTTTCATCGATGATCAAGTCCGCCAGTTCACGCAGCGATGCGGCTTCGACCCGACGAGACAGGAGTTGCGCGGCACCACGCACGCCGGCCAGCGGGTTCTTCACTTCGTGGGCGAGTCCGCGCAGGGATTCCGACAAGGCCGGCGAGGCCTGCCCGGCTGTCACCTGCGCAGGCTGGGCTTCCAGCAACACACCGCCATCGGCAAGTGGACTGAAACACAGGTCCGCGAGCCATGGGGCGTCATGGCCGGTATCGATGCCGACTTCGCGCAGGATCACCGTACGTTGCTCGATGCGTGCCCGACCTGCGGCGGCAACAATGGCCGGATTGCCGGGATCGAGCTGCCCGATGAACCCAGGCGCGTTGGCAAAACGCTCTTGCCAAGCCGCATTGAGCCAACTCAGCCGCAAATCCGGATCCAGTAGCGCCAGAGCCGAACGGCAGCGATCCAGCATTTCCGCCGCGTTCACCGCAGCGATTTGCACCAGATTGTTGCGAAGGCTCGGCATTGCCCCATTCTAGGGCAAAAGCGGAGGTCCGATCGCGGCACGCCCCTATCCCGAAATCGCCAGGCGTTCGCCCTGGTAGATGCGCGCCGTTATTGCGTAGGCCAGCAGGGCCGCCAACGTGGTGCAGGCCAAGCAGATCAGGATTTCCGCCGATGCCACGGCTTCGCCGCGGATCAGACGGGTGATGGTGATTTGTTGGCCGACCAGCGGCACCGCGTACATCCAGGTTTCCGTTTTGAACGGAAAGATCGACATCAGCATGGTCGGCACCGCCGGCACGAACATCAGCAGCGAAAGATAGGTCTGCGCCTCGCGGAAGCTCTTGGCGAACGCCGCTGCCAGGGTTTGCAGCGCGGCAATCATGGCCACCAGCGGCAGCATGGTGAGCAGGGTCAGGCTGGCAAAGTGCACGCCGATGGAAAGGCTCATGCCGAGCTTTTCGGTTGGCATGAACTGGCCTGCCAGCGAGAACGCAACGATGCTGAGCAGCAGGGAAGTCAGCGCAAAGACACTGGTTGCGCCGAGCTTGCCGAGGAGGATCTTCGAGCGCTTCACCGGGTTGGCAAACAGCGGCTCCAGGGATTGCCGTTCACGTTCGCCAGCGGTGGTATCGATGGCCAGCGCCATGCCGCCGATGAAGGCGCCGAGGATGAAGAAGTAGGGCAACATCGAGAACATCATGCTGCCACGTGATTGTGCGGTGGATTGATCGCGAGCGGCCACCACCAAGGGTTTGAGAATGGAAGGCGAAAGACCTCTCGCCAGCACACGCAGTGTTCCGGTGCGTTGCGAATAGGCATCGAGAATGCCCTGCAGACGCGCAACCGATCCTTGCGCATCACGCTGTGAGGCGTCGAAGATCAGCTCGACCTGGGCCGGTTCGCCCTTGTTCCAGGCCTGTGGGTAGCTGGCTGGAATGCGCAGGACCAGATCGGCATCCTGCTCGCGCACCGCGCGCTCGGGTTCGGCAATCGGCGCTTCGATGACGATGCCGTTCTGTTTCAGCATGTCGACAAGATTGGGCGCGTGTTCGGCGCCAATCACCGGCACCGGCAGTGGCTTCTCCGCCTTCTCCAGCTCGCGCGCAATCATGCCGTTGATCAGCAGCACGAAGATGATCGGCGCCATCAGCGGTCCGGTCAGCAGGGTGTTGAGCACGGTGCGGCGATCACGCAGGTTCTCGCGCACTTCCTTGAGGAAAACGATCCAGGCGGCGTTCATGCGGCAAGTCCTTCGGCAGAACCGATTACTTTTACAAAGGCATCTTCGAGATTGTCGGTAGCGGCCTGCTCGCGCAGCTCATCCGGTGCCGCATCGGCAACCACCTTGCCGTGCGCGATGACCACGATGCGATCACACAAGGCGCCCACCTCCTGCATGATGTGGCTGGAAAACAGCACGCAGCGGCCTTCGGACTTCAAATGCCGCAGGAAATCGCGCATGGCGCGGGTGGCCATGACATCGAGGCCGTTGGTCGGCTCGTCGAGAATGCAGTTCTTCGGGTCGTGGATCAGTGCGCGCGCAATGGCGGTCTTCACGCGCTGGCCTTGCGAGAACCCCTCAGTGCGTCGCTCCATGATTTCACCCATGTCGAGCGCCTTGCACAGCGCCGCACTGCGCTTCGCGATCACATCCGCATCCAGGCTCTGAAGGCGACCGAAGTATTCGATGTTCTCGCGTGCGCTGAGGCGCTTGTACAGGCCGCGCGCATCCGGCAGCACGCCGAGGCGCTTGCGCACGGCCAAGGGATCGGCCGCTGCGTCGATGCCATCCACCAGCACCCGACCACGGTCCGCCTGCATGAGGGTGTAGAGCATGCGCAAGGTGGTGGTCTTGCCGGCGCCATTGGGACCGAGCAGGCCGGTGATCTCGCCATCGCGCGCGGTGAAACTCACGCCATCGACGGCCTTCACCGCGCCGAAGGCCTTGTGCAGATCCTGAACCTCGATCATGGCGCGGCTCCGTTGAAGTTGATGAAGTGAGGCGTCGGTCCGAGCGCATCGACGCAGCTCGCATCGAGTGTTTCCGGGTTGCGCTTGTCCATGAATTCAGCGACCAGTTTGGGCAGGCAGCCGCGTCCGATGATGTTGTGACCCTGGCCCTTGGCAACGATCAGCTTGGCGTTACCCAGATGCTTGATCACCGCTTCGCCATAGCGTGGCGGGGTGACCGGATCCAGCTCGCCTTCCAGGATCAAGGTGGGAATATCGCCGGTGAGCGGATCATTGAATCCGGGAGGCCTTGCGCCGTGCGGCCAGATCGCACACTGCGCCGCAATTGCTTCGGCCATCTGGTTGCCGAGCAGGCTGTTCTGCATGGCTGGATCGGCTTGCAAGCGGTCCGCGTCCTCGGCACAGATCACCGAAACCTGCATGGCATTGCCGATCAGGTCTTCGACGCCCTGGGTCATCACGTCGATCTGACCGAGCAGGGGCGCGTCATTGCCCGCCAGGGCCTGGGCCACGGTTTGCGGGATGAGTGCCGCAGTCTCGGGCGCGTAGGCATACATGCGAACCAGACCAGCCAAGCCGAAGGCATCCAGGCGCTGTGTTTCCGGCAAGCCACTGATCGGATCAGCAACACGGACTTCACGGGGTGCCGCGCGCAAGGCGTCGCGCAACTGAAGCAGGCTGGCATAAGGATCGGGAAATGCCTTGGCGCATGTTGGCGTTTTTGCGCAATTGGAAAATTGCGCCTTGAGCGCATCGTCGAGGTTGCGCGCAAATTCGCCACCCAGCACCAGGCTGTTTGGTGCGACGCTGTCGAGCACGATGCTGCGCACGCCCTCGGGATGGTGTTTGGCGTATTGCTGGGCCATGCGCGTGCCGTAGGAAACGCCAACCAGATCGAACTTCGGCCCACCCAGCGCTTGGCGCAGGGCTTCGAGGTCTGCCGCCGCGTCCGTGCTGGTGTAGAAGCGCGGATCGGCGCGCTCGCTTACTTCATCAAGACAGGCGCGCGTGGCTTCGCGCACCCGCTCAAGATCGAACTCCATCGTGGTGCCCTGATCGGCCATGGCCTTGCAATCGAGCGGATTGGACTTGCCGGTTCCGCGCTGATCGAGCAGCAACACATGTCGATGTTTGCCGGCGGCATCGAGTGCGGCGGCCATTTGTGGCCAGGTATCGACCGCCGACTGGCCCGGACCACCGGCGAGGAAGACGATGAAATCATCATCGGCAGCCTGGCTGGAGGGAATCAGGGCAAGCCGCAAGTCCAACGTGCGAGCGTTCGGCTGGTCACGGTTTTCCGGCACCCGGAACGGCGCGCAGTAGGCTTGCGTGGTGGCGGCGGAATGCTTGCGCGCAATCTCGCAGCGGGTGAATTCAAGTTCACCGAAGCGGAACGACTGTGCATGAGCGGCAATGCGATACGCGCCACTGGAGATGGAGGGCGTCTGCGTTGCCTTTGTTTCGCCTTGCCACAGGTGGATGCCGAGCAGGCCTGCGGCCACAACGGCCGCCAGAATGATTTGATGCTTGCGCTTCATGGATGTTGCCTTCTGGACACGTGTATTCAGTTAACCGGGAGTTCCCCATCGCATGACAAATCAACCGCTCGTGGTGAGCCCCCTTCGACCATGCTCAGGACAGGCCTGCCCTGAGCATGGTCGAAGGGGGCTCACCACAAACGGGAATGGAACGTCTCGCTACACGAAAAGGTCGATGGAATCATTCGTCGGGGCTGAAAATCGATTCAATGGAAAGTCCGAACAGTTTCGCAATGGCAAATGCCAAGGGCAGACTGGGGTCGTACTTGCCGGTCTCGATGGCATTGATGGTTTGCCGCGAAACCGCCAGTTGATCGGCGAGATCGGCCTGTGACCAGTTGAGCTCGGCTCGCAGTTCGCGCAGTCGGTTGTTCATTGGTAGCGCCGATGAGTCCAGACCTGGGCGGCGATGTAGATCAACAGCAGGATCGGCACACCCATGATGAATGGAATGCCGGTGAGTTCGGCTTCATTGAGCAGGCCGATCGCGGTCAACACCGGCACCCCGATGGCCAGGGCCAGCATGCCGGCTTCCAGTTCCATGCGTTGTCGCAACTCGTCGGTGTTGCGGATGCGGCGAAATTCGACAGCGGCAAGACCCAGGATCAGCAACGCGGGAAACACGGCGGCGAGCACGCGCAGCGGTGTCGGCGTGCTCGCATCCAGTTGCACCTCCAGCATCATGGCAAGCACATAGGCGACCCCCAACGCCCCGCTCAACAGCCAGTAGCTGCGGCTTGTGCCGGCGCACCAGTAGTCCTTCCACATGGCAACCTCGTGTCAAGCAAACTTGACACGAGAATAGGCCTGCGCGGAACGCGTGTCAAGCGTCCTTTACATATCATCCCTGGCGGCTTGCCGCCCCGGCCATGCCTCAGCGTGAGGAAATATACTTTTCCCGCCGCACCTGGGGCACCGGCAGGCCGATTTCCTTGAGCAGGTTGAAGGTCTCGTCGACCATGTCGGGATTGCCGCACAGGTAGGCGATGTCATGCGCCGGGTCCGGCTTCAGCGCCGCCAGCGCCAACTGCACGCGGCCGTGGGTGTCACCTTCGCGCGGCACCGCCCGTGGTTGTCGGCTGAAGCAGGGATGGAAGCGGAATCCGGGCGTGGTGCGGGCGAACTCGGCAAACTCATCGCCGTACAGCAGCTCCGCCTCGCTGCGCGCACCGTAGATCAACTCGAATGTGCAACCGCGCCCGGCATGCAGTTTTGGTATCAGCGGCAACATGGCCCTATACGGCGTCACGCCGGTGCCGGTGGCAACCAGCAGGTAGCGCGAATTCTTGTCCGTGTCGAACAGGCAGAAGCGCCCGTAGGGTCCGCTCGCCTCGACCGTGCCACCCACCGCGAG
>SHNG01000083.1 GCA_004295005.1 Gammaproteobacteria bacterium | reverse complement strand
AGGCCAGATTGCGGCCGTGGAACAGCTCCTCGATCTCGCGCTTGACCAGGGTTTCGATGCGCTGGCGTTCCTTGAATGACAAATCGTCGGAGTGCGCCTCGAACAGATAGGTGTCGAGGTCGAAGTCCTTGATGTGCATCTTCGTGTGGAACATGTTTTCCTGGTACACGTTGACGTCGAACATCTCGTATTTCTGGCGGATGTGCTTGGCCAGGTACTCCTGCACCGAATTGATGCGATGGTCCATGTAGTGCTTGCGACCCTTCACGTCGCGGGTGAATCCACGCACCCGGTAGTCGGCAATGACAATGTCCGACTCGAAGCTGTCGATCAGGAAATTGAGTGCCTTGAGCGGGGAAATCACGCCGCAGGTGGCCACGTCGATGTCCGCGCGGAAGGTGGCGATCCCGTTGTGCGGATGCGTTTCCGGATAGGTGTGGACCGTGATGTGGCTCTTGTCGAGATGGGCAACCACCGCATCGGAAATGGTGTCGCGGCCAAGCTTCTCGACCACCGGCTCCTCGGAAATGAGGATGGTCACGCTGGCGCCTTGCGGATCGTAGTCCTGGCGCGCCACGTTGAGGATGTTGGCACCGATGATCTCGGCCACGTCGGTCAGGATCGTGGTCAGGCGCTCGGCGTTGTAGGCCTCGTCGATGTATTCGATGTAGCGCCGGCGCTGATCTTCCGACACCGCATAGCAGATGTCATAAATGTTGAAGCTCAATGCCTTGGTCAGGTTGTTGAAGCCCTGCAGGCGCAAACGGGGGATAGGCTTGACCACTTTCAGTATCTCCGACCCGGACCCCGGGAAGCGGCGCGCATTATGGGCCATTCGACCGGGTGAATAAACCATGCGGAACGTCACCGTTGTCGGCACCACGTCGCGCCATGCGAGCAGTGCCGGGCAGTGGTGATCCTTGACTGCCGCAGAAGCATGTAGCGCAAAAGTCCAGGCTTGCCGCGACGGCTGGGCTGACACTTCCTCCGCTTCGTCCCTGCATGCCGGCGACAACTGCGCACCGATTTGCAATAAGATTGGTTTCAGACTGCGAATCAGGGGCGCAGTCGATGGAATTGTTCCACCGCATGTGACCCGCGTTTGCGCAGCCTTGGGAGATGCCCGCGTGAAGATGGCCGATTTTCGCTACACCCTGCAGCGCAACGTGTCGAAGGTTCAGGCGCCGCCCTTGCTGCAGCCGGACCGCGAATCGATGGAGCGCTTTCTCGGCATGTGCCATCGCCGGCGCTATCCGAACAAGACCGCCATCATCCGCCCGGGCGATTCCGCCAACATTCTTTACTACGTGATCGAAGGCTCATTGACCGTTTCCTCGGAAGACGAGGAAGGCCGCGAACTGATCCTCACCTACATCAACCGCGGCGAGTTCATCGGCGAGATGGGCCTGTTCGTGGAAACGCCGCGACGCGAGGTGATGGTGCGCACGCGCACGCCGTGCGAGCTGGCGGAAATCGGCTACGAGCGCATGTTCAATTTGTTCGAGGGGCCGCTGCGCGAGGAATGCCCGAAGATCCTGTTCGCGATCGGCTCGCAGTTGACCAACCGCCTTCTGCACACCAGCCGCAAGGTCAGTCGCCTCGCTTTCATGGATGTCACCGGTCGCGTCGCCAAGACCCTGATCGACCTCACCAACGAGCCGGATGCGATGACCCACCCGCAGGGCACGCAGATCCGCATCTCGCGCCAGGAGATCAGTCGCATCGTCGGTTGCTCGCGTGAAATGGTCGGGCGCGTGCTCAAACAACTCGAAGAACAACGCATGATCGACGTTTCCGGCAAGACCATTGTCGTGCTGGGTCGTCGCGCCGATCCAGCCTAGTACCAGTTGACGCTTCGTGGCGCCTGTCCCAAAGCGCGCGCCACGCGCTGCCGGGTTTCTTCGCTCGCATTGACCAACACCGCCTCACGCGCGCCCTTCAGCATGGGAATGTCATGCGCGGAATCGCTGTAAGCAACATCCCACGGCGATTCGATGCCGTACGCTGCGAGTTGCAATGGCTTGGTCCTGCCGATGTTGTGCACCTGCTTGCGCATGCCCAGGCGCCCTTCGCGCAGGCGCGAGCTGATCAGTTCGATTTCGGCCAAGCCGATCGCATCGAAAATCCGTCGCAACAGGCGCTCCTCGCAACCGCTGACGACGATGACGTGTTCGCCGGCCTGCATGTGCCGGCGCAATTCGCGAATGCCGTCGCGGATGAAGATGCGCGGGCGCTGCACGAATTCGGGTACAAACCTGTCCAGCAAGCGCTCGAATCGGGTGTTGTCGAGGCCCAACAGCGCCACGCGCACGACTGCACCGAGCGCGCGCATGCGAGTCGGACGCAGCGCAAGAAAGGACGCCAGCACTGGCATCAGCAATGCGCACGCCGCCAGCCGCCAGCCGGATCGACCCAAGTGCCAACGCATGAACGCGGTGAAGGCATCGCCGCGCATCAACACGCCATCAAAGTCGAACAGGACAACGCGCGCCGCCGCCTTCGCCGCGGTTTCTTCCGCGGCTGATTCGACAATCATGTCCATCATGCGGGATCGAACAGGTGCATGAGTTCGCTGCCGGGATCAGGCGCACGCATGAACGTCTCGCCGACCAGGAAGGCGTGGATTCCCGCAGCACGCAAGCGCGCCACATCATCCCGCGTGGCAATTCCGCTTTCGCTGACCAGCAGGCGTTCGCCAGGAACCTGCCGGCGCAGGTCAATGCTGGTATCCAGCGACACATCAAACGTGCGCAGGTTGCGGTTGTTGATGCCGATCAGGGGCGCCGGGATTTCCAGCGCCCGCGCGAGTTCATCGGCATCGTGAACCTCTACCAGCACGTCCAGATCCAGCTCGGCTGCGAGCAGGCTCAGGTCGATCATGCGCTCGTCATCCAGCGCGGCGGCGATGAGCAGGATGCAATCGGCGCCTATCGCGCGCGACTCGTATACCTGGTAGGCATCGATGATGAAATCCTTGCGCAGCAGCGGCAGCTCGCAGGCGACGCGCACCTGTTGCAGGTACGCATCCGATCCCTGGAAAAAATCGACGTCGGTGAGCACTGACAAGCAACTGGCACCACCGCGCTGGTAGGACTGCGCAATCGCCAAGGGATCAAAGTCGGCGCGGATCACACCCTTGCTCGGGCTGGCCTTCTTGATCTCGGCAATCACCGCCGCGCGCCCCGCCTCGACGCCCGCCTCCAGTGCCGCTGAGAAGCCACGCGTTTCCGGTAGATCGCCCGCACGCGCGCGCAATTCGGCCAGCGGCAATCGTGCGCTGCGTTCGGCAATTTCCTCGACCTTGCGCGCGAGGATGCGATTCAGGATGTCGCTCATGAATATCGTGTTTCCTTGACTACTTATGCAGGAACGCCGCAGGCCCGATGTCCCTACGAATCCCGATCCAAACTCATGCGATTACCGTCGCCCCTGCCATTCCCCCCATCTCCCGCCGGCCGGAGAACTGGAAAGAAGTCGCACGCCGCGCCCCTGCCATTCCCCCCTCTCCCGCCGGCGGGAGAGGCGGTCGATTCCCAAATCTCAAATCCCAAACCCCGACTCAATGTGTCGCCCATGACAGGGTTCCTGCAGGTTCCCGGCAAGGGCGTTGGTCGCTCGCACGAACGCATCCAGTTTCGCCCGAGCCGCGCCACTGCCATTCCCCCCTCTCCCGCTGGCGGGAGAGGGCTGGGGTGAGGGTGGTGCACCTCACAAGCGCAAAGCTTCGAGCAAGCCCAGACCCCACCCTCACCCGACGCTTCGCGCCGGCCTCTCCCGCCGGCGGGAGAGGCGGACGATTCCCAAATCTCAAATCCCAAACCCCGACTCAATGTGTCGCCCATGAAAGGGTTCCTACAGATTCCCGGCAAGGGCGTTGGTCATTCGCACGAACGCATCCAACTTTGCCCGAGCCGCGCCACTGGCCAACACCCCGCGTGCCTTGTCGATACCCGCCTCGATCGAGGCCACCACATCGGCCGCGTACAATGCGGCGCCTGCGTTCAGCAGCACGATGTCGCGCGCCGGGCCCGGGGTGTCGTCCAACGCTTCCAGCACGCGAACTCTCGACTCGTCAGCACTCTGCACACGCAGCGCGTCCAGGGTTGCGCCGGCCAAGCCGAACTGCTCCGGATGGATTTCGTATTCGCGGATGTTTCCGTCGCGCAGTTCACCGACCAGGGTCGATGCACCGAGCGATATTTCGTCGAGACCATCACGCCCCCACACCACCAGCGCATGGCGCGCGCCGATCTGCTTGAGCACGTGCACCAGGATGCCGACCAGATCGGGATGAAAAACGCCGAGCAGGGTGTTGGGTGCGCCGGCCGGATTGGTCAGTGGACCGAGGATGTTGAACAAGGTGCGCACGCCCATCTCGCGGCGAACCGGCGCGACCACCTTCATGGCCGGATGGTGGATCGGCGCAAACATGAAGCCGATGCCGACTTCGGCAATGCAGGCGGCAACCTGCGCTGGCTGCAAATCGATGCGCGCGCCCAATGCCTCCAGCACGTCGGCGGAACCGGATTTCGACGACACGCTGCGGTTGCCGTGCTTGGCCACCCGCGCGCCGGCAGCAGCCACCACAAACATCGACGCCGTGGAGATGTTGAAACTGTTGCCGCCATCGCCGCCGGTGCCAACGATATCGACGAAATTACCCGCATCCGCCACTTCGACCTTGGCCGAAAGCTCACGCATCACTTCGGCCGCCGCGCTGATCTCGCCGATGCTTTCCTTCTTCACGCGCAAGCCGGTGAGGATGGCCGCGAGCATGGCATCGGGCACCTCGCCGCGCATGATCGCGCGCATCAGCTCGATCATCTCGTCGTGAAAAATCTCGCGATGTTCAATGCAGCGTTGCAGCGCCTGCTGCGCGGTAATCGACATGGGCGTTCCGTGGATTGAAGCAGGTGGAGTCAGGCCGCGCGCGGCAAACCGTGATCGAGAAAATTGCGCAGCATGGCGTGACCGTGCTGGGTCAGGATCGATTCCGGATGGAACTGCACGCCTTCCACCGCAAGCGTGCGATGGCGCAGGCCCATGATCTCGTCGCGGCTGCCGTCGGCGTTCACGGTCCACGCCGATACATCCAGACAGTCCGGCAACGAGGCGGCTTCCACCACCAACGAGTGATAGCGGGTGGCCTCGAACGGATTGGGCAAGCCGGCAAACACGCCACGCCCGTCGTGATGGATCATCGAGGTCTTGCCATGCATGATCGAACGCGCGCGCACCACCTTGCCGCCAAACGCCTGGCCGATGGCCTGATGCCCAAGGCATACCCCGAAGATCGGCACCACTCCGGAAAGTGCTGCGAGGATCTCAAGCGAGATGCCGGCATCATCCGGCGTACCCGGCCCCGGCGAAATCACGATGGCCGACGGACCAAGCGCACGCACACCGGCCAGATCCAGCGCATCGTTGCGGATCACCCGCACTTCCTCTCCCAGCTCGCCAAAGTACTGAACCAGGTTGAAGGTGAAGGAATCATAGTTGTCGATCATCAACAGCATGGCTTGTCTGGAATCTCACGGTGCGAGGAGCGGGCCGGGCGGCACGCTGCGGATCGCCATTTTCGCCCAAGCGGACCGAAAAGTGTTCCTTTGTATTGAACCGCGTGACGCCTGCGCGGGGTTCGTGGTTGGCATTCCGGGATAGCATGGGCAGATTCGCCGGGAGTACCCACATGTCCGCATTGCCGCCTGCCAACCCAAGCGAGACGAGTGCGAAAATATCACTGTGGCGAGAGCTCGGCGACGCCATTCGCGGTACCGATGCCGACTACACCAAGATCCCGCTGCGCCGTGCAGTGTTCCTGCTGGCCGTGCCGATGGTGCTGGAACTGGTGCTGGAATCCACCTTCGCCGTGGTCGACATTTTTTTCGTCGCACGCCTTGGGCCTTCGGCGGTGGCCACGGTCGGCTTGACCGAAAGCTATCTGTTCCTCGTGTACGCGGTGGCGATGGGTCTGGCCATGGCGGTGACTGCGGTGGTTGCGCGGCGCATCGGCGAAGGCAAGCCTGAGCAAGCCGCGATCACTGCGGTGCAGGCGATCTTCGTGGCCGTGCTGGTTTCGCTGCTGCCGGCGCTGATCGGCATTCTCTGGGCGCAGGACCTTTTGCGCCTGATGGGCGCGGATGCCTGGAGCATCGAACACGGTTACCGTTACACGCAATGGATGTTGGGCAGCAATGCGGTGATCCTGTTGCTGTTCGTGATCAACGCGATCTTCCGTGGTGCCGGTGATGCCGCTATCGCCATGCGTGTGCTGTGGCTGTCGAACGGCATCAACATTCTGCTTTGTCCCTTGCTGATCTTCGGTTACGGGCCGTTTCCTGAATGGGGCATCGAGGGAGCGGCAATTGCCACCTGCATTGGTCGCGGTACCGGCGTGCTCTACCAGTTGTGGGTGCTGATGCGCGGCGGCAAGCACATCCGCGTGCTCGCCTCGCAGATATCGCTGCATGGCGCGGTGCTGTGGAGCATCGTGCGCACCTCGTTGGGCGGGGTCGGCCAGATGATCGTGGCGATGACCTCGTGGATCTTCCTGATGCGCATCCTGGCCAGCGTCGGCAGCGAGGCAGTGGCTGCCGCGACCATCGCGATCCGCATCATGATGTTCACCACCATGCCGGCCTGGGGCATGTCGAATGCGGCGGCCACCCTGGTTGGGCAGAACCTGGGCGCACAGCAACCCGAACGCGCCGAAGCCTCGGTCTGGCATATCGGCTGGTACAACATGGCTTACCTGGTGGTGATTTCGGTTCTGTTTTTTGCCTTCCCGCGCGCGCTGATCGGGTTCTTCACCGATGATGCGCAGGTGATCGCGATGGGTGCCGAGTGGTTGCGCATCCTGTCGTATTCGTTCTTCGTGTACGGCTGGTGGATGGTCAGCGTGCAGGCGTTCAACGGTGCCGGCGACACCGCCACCCCGACCAGGATCAACCTCGTGTTCTTCTGGCTGATCCAGATCCCGCTGGCCTGGCTGCTGGCCCTGCACCTGGGCTGGCGCGAAACCGGCGTGTTCTGGGCGGTGTTCGTTTCCGAGACTTCGGTGGGCCTGTTCACCCTGTGGCTGTTCTCGCGCGGCGGCTGGAAGGCGGCCAAGGTGTGATTCCCTGACCTGGAGCATCCACACAATCTGTTTGCGCGCGCACTATGCCGCTGCGGGATCCGGCGGGCGGTTGGTGACTTCCAGGCGATGGCTCAGGCGCACCAGCGATTCCACCGAGTCGCACATGCTGCGCGCGATTTCACTCTCGCCCATGATGGTGGCATCCGCACCGGCCTGGTGCAGGTAGGCCACTTCCTCATCGGAATGGGCGCGGGCGAGGATGGCGAGTCCGGGATTCAACTCGCGTGCCTGGCGGATGATCGGACCGGCTTCCAGCGCCTGCGAGATGGCAATCAGCATGGCACGCGCTTGCTTGATGTTGGCGTCGTTGACCACGTCGGCCGACACCGCATTGCCGAAGATGCAGGGGATGCCGAGCTTGCGTGCATCGATGCAATGGTCGCGATCGGTATCGATCAGAACCATCGGCATGTCGTGTTCGTGCAGCGAGCGTGCCACGCGCGAACCCACCCGGCCGTAACCGACCAGGATGATGTGGTTGGATTCCGGGATCAGCGCTCGATCCGGCAATGAATCATCCACGGTTTCCTTCATCTGTGCTTCCGCAGAGGCGCGGATTTGCGGCTCGCGGCCGGCGATCCAGCGATCAAGCGCAGCAAACAGCATTGGATTGGCGACCATCGACAACATGGCGCTGGCAAGAATCAGGTTGCGCGCTTCCTCGCTGAGCACACCGATTGAAACGCCCACGCCGGCAAGGATGAAGGAGAATTCGCCAATCTGTGCAAGCGCCACGGCAATCGTCAACGCGGTTTCATTTGGATAGCCGAACAGGCGCACGATCATCCAGGCACCGATCGACTTGCCGATGATGATGATGAGAAAGGCGGCGGCTATCGCCAACGGCTGCTCGATCAGCACATGCGGGTCGAACAGCATGCCGACGGCGACGAAAAACAGCACCGCAAACGCGTCGCGCATCGGCATTGAATCGTTGGCCGCCTCATGGCTCAAGCGTGAGCCATTGAGCATCACACCAGCGAGAAATGCGCCGAGCGCAAAAGAAACATCGAATATCGCCGTCGAAATGAAGGCCACGCCCAGGGCAATGGCAAGTACGGCAAGGGTGAACAACTCACGCGAACCGACGGCCGCTGTGCGTTCAAGCATCCATGGAATGACCCGCGCGCCCACCACCAGCATGAGCACGATGAACATGCTGACCTTGCCCAGCGTCCAGAACAGGGCCTTGAGCACGTCGCCTATGCTGTCGGAACCACCCGCCTCGATCGTTCCTCCCAACAAACCGGCCAGCGGCGGCAACATGACCAGCACCAGCACGGTGACCAGGTCCTCGACGATCAGCCAACCGATGGCGATGCGACCACGCTGCGTTTCCAGCAATCGACGCTCTTCCAATGCCCGCAGCAGGACAACGGTGCTGGCAACCGAAAGACAAATGCCGAATATCAACCCGCTTCCCCACTCCCAACCCAGCATCCAGCTCAGCAACATGCCGAGAACGGTGGCGATCAGGATCTGGAAAATCGCGCCTGGTATGGCGATCTTGCGCACCGACCAAAGATCGCCAATGGAAAAATGCAGGCCCACGCCAAACATGAGCAGGATCACGCCGATCTCGGAAAGCTGCTGGGCGATCCCCGAATCGGCGACAAGGCCGGGCGTGAACGGGCCGACCACGATGCCGGCCACCAGATAGCCGATCAGGGGCGACAGGCGCAGCCGGTTGGCGAGCATGCCGAACACGAAGGCAAGGCAGATGCCGCCGACCAGCATCACGATCAGGGACGTGTGGTGCAAACGCATTCCTCCGCGCAACGATGAGAGGGGGCAACTATAGCAAGCGCATGATTTCCGAGCCGAAACAGGTAATCGCCATGTCGGTTCGCCGTGAAGCGCAACAAGCGGGATCCGGAGGGAAGCAGCGCTTCATCCGGTACAGCGTAGAGCCGAGCTTGCTCGGCTGGATGTGTAATGTGACCTCAAGCGGAGCAAGCTCCGCTCTACACCAATCGCGGAGAAGCGGAGCAAGCTCCGCTCTACGGACGCTTGTCGGTGCTGTGTCGGGCTGAAGCCCGACCTACAGAAGCACGCTTGGTGGGTCGATTTTCAACCCGGTGCTCTGGCACAGATGCGAAATGCGACCCCAAGCGGAGCAAGCTCCGCTCTACACCAATCGCGGAGAAGCGGAGCAAGCTCCGCTCTACGGACGCTTGTCGGTGCTGTGTCGGGCTGAAGCCCGACCTACAG
>SHNG01000101.1 GCA_004295005.1 Gammaproteobacteria bacterium | reverse complement strand
CGGATGTCGGTGCCAGCTTGCTGGAGCGCCTGGAGCGCAGCGAACTCGGTTGAACCGGTGTACGTGGTGGTGAGTACACGCAGGGGTTTCCCACTCTCGTGATGTCGACCCAGCAGTTCCAGCAACGGGCGGATGCCGGTCGTTCGAACAAACGCCATCAGCACGTCAATCCGATCGGCGGATGGAATCTCCGTACGCAACTGATGGCCGATGTTGGGCTCACCCTGAGCATTGGTCAGCAAGGTGGTATCCAGCAAGGGAGTGTCAGGCAGCGGAACGGGTACCGCCTGGCCACTGGGCGAACGCCGGGTGATCGAGCGCAGGATGTTTGTGCCATCCACCAGTTGATCGGACTCATCGGTGCTGGAGGCGTCTTGCGCCATCAACAGACGGATGACCTGGCGCGCAAGATCGAGCCCTTCGGTTGCGCGTGTGCGCTCATCGAGATCCGTCACAGCTCGTTTGATCAACTGCGCCAGATGCAAGGCGATCCGATCCGGCGCTTCCGCGTGATGCAGGCTGTCAAGTTCGGCATGATGCCGAGTCGTCAGTTCATCCAGCTCGCGCTTGAGGCCCAGGCTGAGCAGTTGTTCGTAGAGCCCGGGGTTCAGTCCAGTCACTGCGATTCTCCATGTGCACGATCACTGCGTGATCGTATTGAAGTCACGGTTTCGCACCAGGGTAAACCGGATCGCGTACTACGCCCACTTCCGGTTTGCCGCCGAATGGATGCGCACGCCTCGCATGTGAGAAGGCAAAGCCAGTTCGAACACCTCCCTCACCCTCGCCCTCTCCTTTATGGCCTGGGTACGCCAGCTGGAGAACCAAAGGGCGCCAAGACCGGATACTTCCCTCGGCCTCGGCCGCGCAGGCGTCGAGTTGGCGGGATGACCAATCGAACCACTGCGGATCATCGATCAGCACGTCCAGCAGGACGTTGGCGTCCACGAAGACACGCATCGTCACGGCAGGACTCAAAGCGCTTGCCTTATGCGCCGCAGGTGAGCTGCATGATCTCGTCGGTGGAGAGACGCGCGGTAGCGCGGCCGCGCAGGCGGGTGTCCAGGCGGCTGCGCTGCTTCTTTGGCGGCTTGGCGATAGTGATCTTCGCCTCATGCAAGGCCGCTTCCCGCACGAAGGCGGCCACCGGCATGCCCTTCAGCTCAGCGGCATCGAACGGAGGCGCGCAGCAGACCGGACGCAGTTCGGCCAGAACACCAAGCGTGCAATGCCCTGAACAAGAGAAACCCGAATATGTTTCTTATGATTGCTATTTTGGCAGATATGACTACTATAAGAAACATTTGGCGAATGGAGTCGGTATGCTACCCGCAACCCCCACCGACGGCACTGCCCCTGAACTGGGGCAGGCGCTGCGCCAGCGCCGCAAAGCGCTGGGAATCAACATCACCGCTGCCGCCGAAGCCGCGCGCATCTCGCGCGTAACCTGGCATCGACTGGAAAAAGGCGAACCCACGGTGGCGCTGGGTTCGCTGTTGTCGGCGGCGCAGGTGCTCGGTTTGCGGGTGAGAATCGAAGATGGCCGCATCGTCGAACCGCCCACCGCACCCACGCTTGGCGACTGGCTGCCTTTGCACATTCGCCTGTCGGATTACCCCGCGCTGCGTGCCCTGGCCTGGCAGGTGGGCAACGATGCGGTCACGTTCACGCCGCGCGAAGCCTTTGGCCTTTACCAGCGCAACTGGCGGCATGTGGATGCAAGCGCCTTGCTGGAGAGCGAGGCCACATTGATCAGGGCCTTGAAGGACCTCTTCGATGGCGAATGGCCCGATGTTTGAACGCGCGCATCACCGCCGTATCGGGCGGGTGCTGGAAAGTCTGGATGCCGCGCTACTGCGTTCGTACCAGTGCTGGTTCGGAGGGGGTACCGCCATCGCGCTGCGTTGTGGCGAATTCCGCGAATCGGTGGACATCGATTTTCTGGTGTCGGACCCCACCGGCTATCGCGCGTTGCGCCAGCGTCTGCGAGGCGCGCGCGACCTGCACGCCTTGATGCGCGACGATCGCAGGCCCATCGAGCTTGAACACGAGGCGCGTATCGATCAATACGGCATCCGCGCCTTTCTCCTTGTAGAGGAGGTGCGCATCAAATTCGAGATCATCAGCGAAGGACGCATCCACTTCGATCCGCCCCTGCGCAGCGATCAGGTCTGCGGAATTGCCTCCTTGACGCGGACGGATCTGGCGACGTGCAAGCTGCTGGCGAACGTGGATCGCTGGAGCGACGACAGCGTGTTCGCCCGCGATGTCATCGACCTGGCCATGCTGGATCTACCGCCGCGCTACCTGAAACCAGCATTGGACAAGGCCGCCGCTGCCTACGGACAGGCAACGGTTGTGGACGATCTGCATGCCGCCCTGCAAGGCCTTCGCCTCCGCCCCGGCTGGCTGTTGCGCTGCACGCAGGTACTGTCAATCAACCTGCCAGCCGCCCAGTTGCAGCAGAAACTGCGCCAGCTCGTACGGCGGCTGGTGGCTGCGACGTCCTCTCGTCCCGAGTAGCGGGTCATGCATCACACCCAACCCGTCAGATAGAACAACGCGATCACGAAGAACACGGCCAGGGTTTTAATTGCGGTGATGGCGAAGATGTCCTTGTAGGCCTGGCGGTGGGTGAGGCCGGTGACCGCAAGCAGGGTGATCACGGCGCCGTTGTGCGGCAGCGTATCCATGCCGCCGGAGGCCATTGCGGCGATGCGGTGCAGCACGTCCATCGGGATGCCGGCCGCGTTGGCGTTGGCGATGAAGGTCTCCGACATCGCGGCCAGCGCAATGCTCATGCCTCCGGAAGCCGAGCCGGTGATGCCGGCCAACGCGGTAACGGTGACCGCTTCGTTGACCAGCGGGTCGGGGATCGACGACAAGGCATTGGCGACCACAAGGAATCCGGGCAGGGCCGCGATCACGGCACCAAAGCCGTATTCGGATGCGGTGTTCATCGAAGCCAGCAAGGCGCCGCCGATGGCGGTTTTGGTGCCATCGGCGAAACTCGCAAGCACCGGCTTCCATGCAAACAGCAGCACGCACAGGATGCCGAGCAGCAAGGCGCCTTCCACGGCCCAGATCGCGGACACCCTGGAAATTTCCTGCACGACATCGGGTGCGCTGCCGATCACCGCCGGATCAAAACGGTGTTCGCTTCCATAGGCCTGAGGAATCCACACCGTCAGCAGTTTATTGGCGATGCCGACCAGCAGCAGCGGCAACAGGGCAATCAATGGATGCGCCAGATGATCGCCGCAGAACGGAGCCGGCTCGTTGGCCAGCTCCGCGCCGTAGCCTTCGCCTGCGGTCCGTGCCTGGCGACGGCGCCATTCCAGATAACCCGTGCCGAGAATCAGGATGAACACGCCACCCAGGGTGCCCAGCACGGGAGCGGCCCAGGCATTGGTGCCGAAGAACGATGCCGGGATGATGTTCTGGATCTGCGGCGTGCCGGGCAGCGCATCCATGGTGAAGGTGAATGCGCCCAGCGCAATGGTGCCGGGGATCAGGCGCTTGGGAATGTCGCTCTGGCGGAACAATTCGGCGGCAAACGGATACACCGCAAACACCACCACGAACAAGGAAACTCCGCCATAGGTGAGCAGTGCGCACACGACGACGATGGAAAGCATCGCCCGCTGCGGACCAAACAGGCGGATCACCGAGGCCACGATGGATTTCGAGAATCCCGATATCTCGATCAGCTTGCCGAAGATGGCGCCAAGCAGGAACACCGGGAAGTAAAGCTTGAGGAACCCGACCATCTTGTCCATGAACAGGCCGGTGAACATGGGCGCAACCAGCGATGGATCGGTCAGCAGCACGGCGCCGAGCGCGGCCACCGGCGCAAACAGGATCACGCTGTAGCCGCGGTAGGCCACCAGCATGAGAAAGCACAGCGCGGCAAGCACAATCAGGAACGACATGCCGGCTCCATCGGCAAAGGGTGCACGCAGTGTCCGCAATCGCGGGGTGCCCGGCCCACTGTACCAAGGTACAGGTTACAGCCCGGCGCACGATCACGAAGATGCGCACCCAGAGGCATAAGCCCATGGAGACCCGATGAATACCGTACGCAAGAATCGTCTGACCACTGCCCTGCTCGCCGCCTTGTTGCTGCCCATCACCGCGCACGCTCAGCAGTCAAGTGAATCGCAGAAGATCGAAAAGCCTGCCAGCGCCAGCGAGGAAGCCGACAAGACCGAGGTGCAGGAACTCACTGGCATCACCGTTACCGCGCGCAAGCGCGAGGAAACGCTGCAGAGTGTACCGGTGGCCGTCACCGCCTACTCGGCGGCGTCACTCGACAATCTCGACGTGCAGGATCTCGGCGATCTCGACGCGTTCGTGCCCAATCTCACCGTGTATGCCGCGCGCGGATCCAACAGCACGGTCACCGCCTACATTCGCGGCATTGGCCAGGCCGATCCGCTGTGGGGCGTGGACCCGGGCGTCGGCATTTATCTCGACGATGTCTATATCGCGCGTCCACAGGGCGCACTGCTCGATGTGTTCGACGTCGAGCGCATCGAAGTGCTGCGCGGTCCACAAGGCACGCTGTACGGCAAGAACACCATCGGCGGCGCGATCAAGTATGTGTCTGCACCACTGGAGGAGGACTTCTACGGCCAGGCGTCCATCACCATGGGCAGCTACGAGCAGGCCGACGTGAAGGCCAGCGTCAACGTTCCGTTCGGCAGCTCCGGATGGGTGGGACGGTTTGCCGTGGCCTCACTCAATCACGACGGTTTTGGTGAAGTCCTCGATACCAACCAGCCGGTCTCCGACAAGGAGATCCTCGCCGCCCGCGCCACCCTCGGCTACATCGGCAATGAGGATTTCTGGGCACGCCTGAGCTTTGACTGGATGGACGACCAGTCCGGCGTGCGCGGCGCAAAGATGCTCGCGCCCAACAACAATGCGCTGATCAATGTCAGCAACGTGCCGCCCCTTGATGACCGCTACGACATGCGCATCGGCATGCCCAACATCAACGACACCTCGATGGACGGCGCTTCGTTGACCATGGGCTGGAACCTTTCCGATGCGTGGACGCTGAAATCGATCACCGCATTCCGTGAATCGGATACCGAAACCAACATCGACTTCGACACCCTGCCGCAGAAGATCGCCGACGTGAAGGCGTTCTACAGCGATGAGCAGACCTCGCAGGAATTCCAGCTCAACTACGACGGTGGTGGACGCTTCCGCGGCGTCGGTGGCCTGTACTGGTTCACCGGCGAAGCTGGCGGCCAGGTGCTCAACAACTTCTTCAACCTGTCCTTTGGCGATACCCAGGGCAAGGTCGACACCGACAGCATCGCCGTGTACGGCGAAGGCACCTTCGACATCAATGAGCAGTGGTCGGTGACCGGCGGCATTCGCTATACCGATGAGGAAAAGAGCGCGGACGTGCTCAACCGCTGCTACACCGATGCCACCTACACCACGCTGGCGCTGGCCTGCACCGCGGCAAACCTGACTCCCATCGCCGCCGATTTCGAGGATTCCGAGCGCTTCAAGAACTTCTCGCCCAAACTCTCGCTGGATTACCGGATGGACGAGAACACCCTCCTTTACGCCATGGTCTCGCAGGGATTCAAGTCCGGCGGTTTCAACATCCGCGCACAGGCCACCCAGTTCCCGCGCTCGCGCCTGCCGTTTGATGACGAAAAGGTGACCAGCTACGAGATCGGCGCCAAGAACTCCTTCATGGACGATGCGCTGTATCTCAACCTTGCGTATTTCTACAACGACTACAAGGACATCCAGCTTTCGGTGTTCACTTCGTTCGACTCCAACGGAGATGGCGTGAACGATGCCTTCTTCGGCGACTTCACCAACGCCGGTGCCGGTACCGTGCAGGGCATCGAACTGGAATATGCCTGGCAGATGAGCGAGCACTTCAGCCTGCAGGGCAACTTTGCCTGGCTCGATGCCGAGTACGACGAATTCCTCACCGAGTCGGCCAACGGCACGGTGAACAACATCGCCGACCAGCAGAAGTTCACCAATGCGCCGGAGTATTCGGGTTCGATCAGTGCCGTGTACGCAAAACCCCTGGCTGGAGGCGGACGCATCACGGCACGCGGCACCTGGTCCCACCAGAGCGAGGTCTATCCGACCACCGATCTTTCCGAAGCGATCAAGCAGGACGGTTACAGCCTGCTTTCGGCCGGCGTGATCTGGCAAACCGCAGGTCCGTGGAGCTTTGCCCTGGAAGGCAAGAACCTCACCGACAAGGAATATCGCACCAGCGGCTACAACATCGCGGCCTTGGGCGTGCTGACCGGGTTCTACGGTGCCCCGCGTACCTTCAGCCTGAGCGCGCGTTACGATTTCTGATGGCGTGATGGCCTGGCAAACGAATCTCCAATGTGTGCCAAACTTGATTACGGGCCGCGCAAGCGGCCCGCTTTTTTACTGCCATGGACGGCAGGTATGCCTGCAATGCAGGAGCAATTGCAGGCGATGGCCATGGACGGCAGGTATGCCTGCAATGCAGGAGCAATTGCAGGCGATGGACAGGGACGGCAGGTATGCCTGCAATGCAGGAGCAATTGCAGGCGATGGCCATGGATGGCATGCACCACCCTCACCCCAACCCTCTCCCGCCAGCGGGAGAGGGGGCGTGTCAAGGCAACGCTGATTAAGTGACGTCCGTTCGTGATGAGATTCCATGTTGCGGTTCAACCAACCCAGAGCAAGAAATTCCGTTCGTGGTGAGCCTGTCGAACCATGAACGGAATCAAGGGGCCGTGCGCTCATTTTCAGATACGCTCTGGACAAGCAGAACTTGATCAGCGTTGCCTTGATGCTTGTCATCCCTGCGCAGGCAGGGATCCAGCGACTTGCCACGAATGAAATGCAAAGACGCCGGGTCCCCGCCTGCGCGGGGACGACGGAGCTGCGATTCCTGTTTTCATTTCACATTCGACAACTCCCCCGCATGCGTCGGGACTGTACCGAAATCACCTGTAGTCCACGGGAACCTTCCATGAGAACAGCAACCCTGACCACACTCGCGATACTCGTTACCGCGTGCAACAAGGCTCCACCGCCGCTGCCGAACCTCAAGCTTGATCCTGATCGCGTTGCCGTCGTCGGCATTTCTTCCGGCGCCATCATGGCCCAGCAGATGCACCTGGCGTTTTCGGATCATCTGCGCGGCGCGGCGCTGCTGTCCGGACCGCCCTACCAATGTGCGGAAGGCTCGCTGGAGCGAGCGCTCGGTTATTGCCTCAAGGCGGCCGGCGCAGCGCCGGACATGGAAAAGCTCGCTGCGGAAATCACCGCGCGTGCGCAGCGTGGTGAGCTTGCCCCGCTGCAAGGCTTGCGCGGCGATCATGTGCTGGTCACACACGGCAAGAACGACACCCTGGTGCCGCAATCCATGTCGCAGGCCTCGCATGCGCTGTACCAGGCTCTGCCCGAGGCATCCTCGATGAGTCTGCGATTCGACGGTGAAGGTGCGTTCGCGCACCTGTGGCCAACGATCAGTGCCGGCGGAGATTGCCAGACCACGGCCACGCCCTACATCGGCAAATGCAATCGTGACTATGCAGGCGAAGTGATGCAGGCGCTATTTGGTGAGGCGCCTTCCGCGGCACCGGCACAGGCGGGTGGCCGCTTGAGCGCGTTTGACCAGGACGCCTATCGACCGGACGGCGAGGATGCGTTTCTCGACAGCAGCGGACTGCTCTACCAACCCGCCCGTTGCGCGCAAGGCGAGCCGTGTGGCTTGCTGATTGCTTTCCACGGCTGCGAACAGAACAGCGCAGCCATCGGCGAAACCTTCGCCCGCGACAATGGTTTGAACCGTTGGGCCGACGTGTATGGCACCGTGGTCCTGTATCCTCAAACGCGTTCAAGTTATCTGCCGCTGAATCCAAAAGCATGCTGGGACTGGTGGGGCTATTCCGGGGTCAACTACGACACGCGCAGTGGCGTACAACTGCGCGCCGTTGCCAACATGGCCGCGGCTTTGGGTGCCCCCTTTCGATAGCAAAGTCGGGAATCGGGAATGGCGGAATGTTCGGAATCGGGAATCGGCCGGCATCAGGCGACCACGACGCCCGCTCTCGACACTCGTCAAGCATGCACACTCCACCCGGTGTTGGTGACGCGATGCTTTTCCCCTCTCCCTCGACGGGAGAGGGCTGGGAGAGGGTGAAGAAGCCCGCTGCGTCATGTTGAACGCCACCGTCATCGTGATTGCCGCACTGCTCTGGCTTGGGCTGCTGTTTGGCGCCGCGCTGTGGGGCGAGCGACGACCGCAATTCATGGCGCAGCGCTGGGGTGTGGTCTACGCGTTGTCGCTCGCCGTTTACTGCACCTCCTGGACCTTCTACGGAACCGTCACCCAGGCCGCGCGCTCGGGCTGGCCATTGCCGCCAACCTTCGTTGGCACCATCGTGCTTTATGTGTTCGGTATCGGCATCCTGCTGCGCCTGGTGCGCGTGGCGCGTGAACACAACAGCAGTTCGCTGGCCGACCTGATTGCCACGCGCTTGGGCAAAAGCTCCGGACTTGCCGCAGCAGTCACCGCCGTGGCCTTGCTGGGCATGATTCCGTACTTGGCCCTGCAACTGAAGGCCGTTGCGATGAGCTATGGCCTGCTCGCGCACGGCGGCCAGTCCAGCGCGGCGCCGTGGGAAGACAGCGCGCTCTACGTGGCGCTGGCCATGGCCTTGTTTGCCATGCTGTTCGGCACGCGCAGCACCACCGCCGCCGAGCACAATCGCGGTCTGGTGCTGGCGATGGCGGTGGAATCCCTGCTCAAGCTCACCGCCATGCTCGCCCTCGGAGCCTTTGTCTGGTTCGGTATTGATGCCGCTGATCAAGCGCTGCCGATCCGCGAAGACGGTGCCGATGGATTCCCGGCATTGATCATGCTCGGCGTGCTGGCCATGTTCACCCTGCCGCATCAGTTCCATGTCGGCGTGGTGGAATGCCAAGACGAAAAGCATCTGCGTACGGCGCGCTGGCTGTTTCCGCTGTACATGGTGGTCATCGCCCTGCCGCTGCTGCCGCTGGCGCGCGCAGGGCACGCGCAGCTTGCCTCGCTGGGCGTGCCTTCGGACCTGTACGTGCTGGCTCTGCCGCTGGCCAATGATGCGCATGGCCTGGCCCTGCTCGCCTTTCTTGGCGGCTTGAGCGCCGCAACCGGCATGGTGATCCTGGCCACGCTTTCGCTCAGCCTGATGATCGGCAACCACTGGCTTGCACCCTTGCGCGCGCGCGGCGCCTGGGCGCAACCGGGTGGTCCGAACCGGCGCAACGAAGTGCTCTTGCAACGACGCCTCGGCATCCTCGCCGTGGTCTTGCTGGCCTGGGGCTCCAGTGGTGCCATTGCCGGCAGCAATGCACTGGGCGACATCGGTGCGGTGTCGTTCTCGGCGCTGGCAACCCTGGCGCCTGCGCTGGGCTATGCCCTGTGGCGACCGCACACGCCGCCGCGCGCGGTACTT
>SHNG01000065.1 GCA_004295005.1 Gammaproteobacteria bacterium | reverse complement strand
CCCAACCCGGATTGTGCGCATGCGATAATTCCGCGTCTTGAACAGCGCGGAATCCCGACGCAATGAGCAAAGCGGCACGCAAGATCCTGGTCAGCAATGCCCTGCCCTACGCCAATGGCCACCTGCATATCGGTCACCTGGTGGGCTATGTGCAGGCCGATATCTGGGTACGCGCACAACGGATGTCTGGCCACACCGTGCACTATGTCTGTGCCGACGACGCACACGGCACGCCGATCATGCTGGCTGCGGAAAAGGCCGGCCTGAGTCCCGAGGAGTTCATCAAGCCGATCCAGGTTTCCCACGAACGCGACTTTGCGGATTTTGGCGTCGCATTCGACCACTACCATTCCACCCACTCGGCGGAAAATCGCGAGTTGTCGGAATCCATCTACCAGCGCCTGAACGAAGGCGGCCACATTGCGCGCCGCTCAATCCAGCAGTTGTTTGACCCGGTCAAGCAGATGTTCCTGCCGGACCGCTACATTCGCGGCGAATGCCCGAATTGCGCAGCCAAGGATCAATACGGCGACAATTGCGAAAATTGTGGTGCAACCTACGCACCCACCGACCTCAAGAACCCGCGCTCGGTGATGTCTGGCGCCGAGCCCGTGCTGCGTGATTCCGAGCACTTCTTCTTCACCGTCGGACATTTCGAGAACCTGCTGCGTGAATGGTTTGCCGGCAAGCTCACCGGCGGCACGGCGGTTGCCCACCCCGGAGTGATCGCAAAGCTCGGTGAGTGGCTGAATGCGGAAGGCGGCCTGCGTGACTGGGACATTTCACGCGATGCACCGTATTTCGGTTTCCCCATTCCCGATGAACCGGGCAAGTTCTTTTACGTCTGGCTGGATGCGCCGGTTGGCTACCTGGCCAGCTTCAAGGCGCTGTGCGCAGCGCGCGGATACAACTTCGACGAGTTTCTCGCCGCCGACAGCGCGGCCGAGCTGCATCATTTCATCGGCAAGGACATCGTCAATTTCCACGGCCTGTTCTGGCCGGCCATGCTGCACGGCGCGAATTTCCGCGTACCCACCGCCTTGCACGTGAACGGTTACCTCACCGTCAACGGCGAAAAGATGTCGAAGTCGCGCGGCACCTTCATCCTTGCCCGCACCTGGCTGGATGTCGGCCTCAACCCGGAAGCCCTACGCTACTACTTTGCCGCCAAGTCTTCCGGTGGCGTGGTTGACCTTGATCTGAACCTCGAGGATTTTGCCCAGCGCATCAATGCCGACATCGTCGGCAAGTTCGTCAATATCGCCAGTCGCTGCGCGAAACTTCTGGAAACCCATTTCGACAATCGCCTGGCCGCGCCTTTCTGGTTGCACAAACCCGAGACAACCATTCCGATTCACGTGTCCAAGGCATCCGCCCTGCTCGGCCAATCCAGCGATCAGTTGATGCAAGCCGTTGGCAACTACGCCTGCGATGATTTCAACCGCGCCATCAGCGCCATCATGCAGGTGGCCGACCGTGCCAACGAGTACATTGCCGAGGCCGCACCCTGGGCACTGGCCAAGGACACCAGCCGTCGCGATGAACTGCATGTTGTCCTCAGCACCGGCATCAATCTGTTCCGCGCCATTGCCTGCGCGCTCAAACCGATCCTGCCGGGCACCATTGCCGCGGCGGAGGAATTCCTTGCCCTGGATGAGCAAGGCTTTGCCGGCTTTGATGCCATCAACAATCACCTTGGCAATCACCTCATCCGCAGTTACCAGGCGCTGGCTACCCGCGTGGACCCCAAGCAGATTGACGCCATGATTGAACAGTCCCGGGACTCCCTCGCCGCCGCCCCTGCGCCTGCTTCCACGCCCGCTTCCACGCCTGCGCCCGCGGCCGCCGCACCAAAAGTCGAAGCAACGGGCAAGACGATCTCCATCGAGGACTTCAGCAAGCTCGACTTGCGCATCGGCAAGGTACTGGAGTGTGCATTTGTCGAAGGCTCCGACAAGCTGCTGCGTTTCAGGCTGGATGCCGGCGAACTCGGGGAACGCCAGATCTTCTCCGGTATCCGCGCCGCCTACGCCGAACCGGAAAAACTCATCGGCCGCAACGTGGTGTTCATTGCCAACCTGGCTCCGCGAAAGATGCGTTTCGGCCTCTCCGAAGGCATGATCCTCTCTGCCGGCAACGGTGGTGACGATCTCAAGCTGCTGGATGTTGACTGCGGCGCAGCGGCCGGCGCCACCGTGCGCTGACCAGACCAGGAATCGTCCGGTGCGCTGCGTTGAACGTACATTTGAATATATGGATGGTCTCGCGCTGGTTGCCCTGTTGCGCGCAAACGCGCTGGATGCGCATCTGTTCGATGAGAATTTCGTGCGTCAGGACTGGTTCCACATCATTGTCTATGGGGGATTCCGCGTTGTCGTACCCGCAAGCCAGCTGGACCAGGCCATCGAAATTCGAGACAGGTTTCAACGCAACGAGTTCGACCTGCCGGCCGAAGACTGCGACATCCCGCAATGCCCCACTTGCAAGACAGCGTCGGGTCAGGCGGACCCGAGTCCGCGACGCATGCTCTTCCTGCTCTACATCATCTTCTTCGGGATCTCTGGATTCTTGATTCAATCGGAATACGCCATCGGGCTGTATGTCGCATCGTGGCTTGGTGTTCACACTGCCATGCTGTTTCCGCCGTTACTTCGCTATCTGGTCATCGGCAGGTATCGCTGCGCCACCTGCAACGCCCGTTGGCGCGAAGCTCCAGATCGACCTTTCCATGTACAGCAGCAGCAAGCAGCGGCCGCCCTGGCGGAAGCATCCGCGTGAACCTCACAACCGCATCCCGCATCGATGCCCTGCTCCCACAAACCCAGTGCACGCGCTGCGGTTACCCGGGCTGTTTGCCCTATGCGCAAGCCATTGCCCAGGGCACGGCCGGAATTGACCAATGCCCGCCCGGCGGACAGGCCGGTGTCGATGCGCTGGCTGCGCTGCTGGGTCGCGCCACGCAACCGCTCAACCCGGCCTTCGGTATTGAAGCGCCGCCAACCGTCGCGGTGATCGACGAAGCCGTTTGCATTGGCTGTACCAAATGCATCCAGGCCTGTCCGGTCGATGCCATCATCGGCGCATCCAAGCGCATGCACAGCATCATCGATGCCGAATGCACCGGTTGCGATTTGTGTGTTCCGGCCTGTCCGGTCGACTGCATCAGCATGCAGGTGCGCGGCGACTTGCCGCTTTCCCGCCCAGAACTGATGCAACGCGCGCAGCATGCGCGCCGCCGCTTCGATGCCCGCAACCGTCGACTTGATCTCAAACAGCAGCAACGTGCACAGCGCCTGCACGGCAATGCGCAGTCAAGTGCAACGCCGACACCTCCGATCAGCCGCAGCGCCGTGCTGGAAGCCATTGCCCGTGGCAAGGCCAAACGTGCCGGTCAATCGGCAGACGGAAAGTAAGCCACCAGCACATGAAGCGCGAACACATCATCGAGCTTTTCACGCGCCTTCGCGATTACAACCCCAGGCCCACCACCGAGCTCATCTACACCACGCCATTCGAATTGCTCATTGCCGTGATCCTCTCGGCCCAAGCCACCGATGTCGGCGTCAACAAGGCCACTCGTCGCCTGTTCCCGATCGCCAATACCCCGCAAGCTATCCTCGATCTCGGCGAAGAAGGTCTCAAGCGCCATATCTCCACCATCGGCCTGTTCAACACCAAGGCGCGAAACGTCATCGCCTGCTGCCAAATCCTGGTCGAGAAACATCACGCACAGGTGCCGCGTGATCGAACCGCGCTTGAGGCACTTCCAGGCGTGGGTCGAAAAACCGCCAATGTGGTGCTCAACACCGCGTTCGGAGAGCCAACCATCGCCGTGGACACCCACATCTTCCGTGTGGCCAACCGCACTGGACTGGCCAAGGGCAAGACCGTGCGCGACGTCGAGGACAAACTTCTCAAGCTTGTTCCAGCACAGTTCAAGCAGGATGCCCATCACTGGCTGATCCTTCACGGTCGCTACGTTTGCGTTGCGCGCAAACCGAAATGCCCTGATTGCCTGATCCGCGACCTGTGCAGTTTCAAACCCAAGACGGTGGCAGCCAATTTGTAGCTCAGCCTCCTGTTCGCCGCACGCTGAACCAGGTCAACGCTGATCAGCGTTGCCGAGGGGCGAACGCCTTTGCGTTCAATGACAATCATGCACACGGCATAATCTCGTTGACGAAGGCTTGTATCGGCCAAGGGAGATCGAATGACCCAGGATTCAAGACTGCATCAGGGCGCCGTGCTGTGGGCAAGCGGCATGTTGGGTGTCGTGGTGCTTACGCTCACCGTGGTTCCGCAGTTGCTGGCCCAGGCGCACTCCCCGCTTCCGCAAGGCGTCCTGCTTGCGGCAAGCCTTGCCCAGAGTGGCGTGCTGCTCGCACTCGCGGTGTGGATGGGCATCGCCCTTTCCACTCCACTCGGATTACTTGCGCCGGTCACGGCAGCCGCAGTTTCCCGCTCGGGCGTGTGGGAAGCACTCAAACCGCAGTTGCTTCCCGGATTGTTGGCCGGCCTGGCCTCGGGAGCAGTCCTGATGGCTGCGTTGCATTTCGCTCCGCCCGAAATTCTCGCAGCCAGCGCAAAGCTGCGGATTCCGGTATCGGCGCGCCTCCTCTATGGTGGGATCACCGAAGAAATCCTGATGCGCTGGGGCTTGATGACACTGCTGGCCTGGCTGGCATGGCGAGTGGTGCAGAAGCGCAAAGGCGTTCCGCACCCCGCCTGCTTCATCAGCGCGATCCTGCTTGCCGCCGTGTTGTTTGCACTTGGCCACCTGCCGGCTGTCGCTGCCATGGGACTCCAGCTTTCGCCCGACATCCTTGCCTATGTGCTGATTGGCAACACGGTTCCTGGAGTCCTGTTCGGCTTCGTGTATTGGCGATGGGGCCTGGAATGCGCCTTCCTTGCGCACGCCATTGCGCACCTCGTCGCGATCCTCGGTGGAGTGGGTTGATGCGATTTGCCTGGCGAATCAGCGACTGAATCGACCGAAGCATCAAGGATGCAGCCAGCCCGATTCGCCATCCGTGTAGTGCTCGTTCTTCCAGATCGGCACATGCTGCTTGATCTCGTCGATGACCCAGCGACAGGCGGCAAAGGCGGCATCGCGGTGCCCCGCGCTCACGCCAACCCACACGGCGAGTTCGCCGATCTCAAGACTGCCGGTGCGGTGAACAGCGCTGGCGGCACACAATCCAAACCGTTCCGTCGCCACGGCAAGAATGCGTTCACCCTCGCTCAGCGCCAATGACTCGAAGGCCTGGTAGTCGAGACGCCGGACATCACGGCCGTCGTTTGCATTGCGCACCCAGCCTTCAAAGCACACGCAGGCGCCAGCGGCTCCGGCCGCAAGTGCGCGCTTCTCCGCATCGGCATCGATCGGAGTCTCCGCAAGTCGAAAGCGGTTCATCCGCCCGACACCGGGGGCAGGAAAACCACTTCATCGCCTTCAGCCAGCGGTTGCAGCCAGTCCACCAGCTTGCCGTTGACGGCAACACGTAGACGATTGGAGTCCAGTTCAAACCCATGCCGCACGCGCACGTCCGCATACAGCGCAAGCGGATGCGCGGCCAGAGAATCCACTTCTTCGCTGGCGCGGCCCGCGCGATCTGACAGGCTGGCGAAATAAAGCAAACGGATTTTCACCGCGCCCTGTCCCCGCGCACATTGCGTTTGCCGCCCTGTTTGTCGATCAGGCGCAGCTCGCTGATCACGATCTCGTGGCTCAGGGCCTTGCACATGTCGTAGACGGTCAGCGCCGCAACGCTCGCGCCGGTCAGTGCTTCCATCTCCACGCCGGTGCGATGCTCGATGGTCACCTCGCAGCGAATCACCAATTCATTGTCGGTCTCGAATTCCATCTCGAATCGACAGCCGTCGATGGCCAGCGGATGGCAGAATGGGATCAGCTCATGTGTCTTCTTCACTGCCATGGTGCCGGCAATGATGGCGGTGTCGAGCACAGGCCCCTTGGCTGAGTGCCAGTCACCGGCGCGCAGTTGCCTGGCCACCTGCGCGGGAAAGACCACGCGCGCGCTGGCCAGCGCCCGACGCCTTGTTGCCATTTTGGCACCCACATCGACCATGCCTGGCCGGCCTTCCGCAGTGACATGGGTGAGTTTCTTCGGCATTTGCATGATTCGTGACAACGGGGAGACCAGACTCTACGGCGCGTCGCCCGCCCTGTCATCCATCGCGCCTTTCAGCCGCCGATCTCGTACATCTCCACGCGTTGGCGCGCGAGGCTGCTGGCGGCATTTCGAATCTCGCTGTAGCGATCATCACGGGACGACCAGACCGCCGCAATCAGCTTGCCCAATTCGGCATCGGTCGCACCAGCGCGCAGCGGGCCGAGCAGGTCGTGGCCACTGTTGGCGAACAGGCAGGTGTAGAGCCTGCCGTCGGCAGACAAGCGCGCGCGCGTGCAATCGCCGCAAAACGGTTCACTCACCGAACTGATGAACCCGATTTCGGCACTGCCATCGACAAGCTGCCAGCGCTCTGCAACTTCTCCGGCGTGCGTGGCCGGCAATGCACGCAGTGGCCAGCGCTGGCCTATCCGATCCCGCAACTCGGCACTGGGTACGACCAGCTCCGGCTTCCAGGCGTTGCAGGTACCGACATCCATGTATTCGATGAAGCGCAGCACATGACCACTGCCGCGAAAGTAGGCAATCATGTCCGCAACCTGATGGTCATTGACCCCACGCATGACCACCACGTTGAGCTTGAGCGAGGTGAAACCCGCATCGACCGCGGCGGCAATGGCGGCATCGAGATTGGCGACTTCACCGCGTCCACCGGACATTTCCCGATAGGTCTGCGCATCGAGCGAGTCCATGCTCAGGGTGATGCGTTTGAGACCTGCTTCGCGCAATTCCTTGGCCATGCGCGGCAGCAGGCTGCCATTGCTGGTGAGCGCCAGATCCTCAAGCGATTCGATGCCTGCAAGCCCCGCAACCAGCTTGGGCAATTCGCGCCGCAGCAAGGGCTCGCCACCGGTCAGGCGGATCTTGCGTACACCCAGGTTCACGAATACCCGCGCCAGTCGTTCGATTTCCTCAAAGCGCATGCGCTGCGACTTTTCCAGGAACGCGTGATCCAGCGGATAGCTTCCTTCCGGCATGCAGTAGGGGCAGCGGAAATTGCAGCGATCGATCACGGAAATGCGAAGGTCGCTGAGCACTCGCCTGCGCCGGTCACGCAGAGGCAAGGACTCCAACTTGAGCGGAATCGATTTGGCCATCAGCCAGAACCCCGACTCGCCAGAACCGCCTCGGCATGGGGATTTGCCAGGGTGATGCCTTCGCCGCGATTGGCAACCCGATAGCCGCATCCACGCAAGGCCTCGGCCTCATCAAGCGAACCATAGTGATAGAGCACCAGCCGCTCACGCAATGCGGTGGGATACTCACGCTCGAGATCATCCACCCCGCTGTGCGAAGGATTTCCATGCAGTACGCAATCATGGGCGACCAATTCACCGGCTGCGGCCACGGCCGACAGGGCCTCGGGAATCGGGCGCGTGTCCCCTGTCCACACCATGCTGCCACGCAGGGCCAGGCCAAACGATGTCATCGGCGCGTGATGGCGGGTGGGGAAAACATCGAACCACAAGCCCTCGTGCCAGAAGCCGCGCGAAACCGGAATCAACTGGAAGGCGTCCCAGAAGTTTGCACCGCCCTCGGCCAGCACTTCCGGATAGTCCGCAACGCGCGACTGCAAGACCGGAATCAATGCCGCGTGCGCGTACACGCGCAACTTGCCGCGACGCTCGCCATCGAACCAGGTCTTGAAGAACAGACGTTCAAGGCCTCCCACATGATCCATGTGCGCGTGGGTGATGAACAAGGCAGCCGGTGCAGACTGATAGCGCTCAAGAAACGAGGTCAGCGCATCCGGGCCGCAATCGATCATCAGCAGGGGCGAATCGTCACGCTCGATCACCGCGCATGCCGAACCCAATGCCACGGCCTGGGCATTGCCAACGCCAAGAAAACGCAATGCCAGGTTCATGCGCGCTCTCCGCGCGCATAGCGCTCTGCAAGATTTCGATGATAGGCGGCCAGCAGGGAGTGCCAGAATACATCCTCGAAATCCGCCATGTGGCGCTGGGCCTGCAGCTTGCGGAACGAGCGCAACAGGCGATCCAGATTGGCTTGTTGCCAGGACATGGCCGGTTTGCGCTTGCGACAGCGATCAAAATCGATCAGCCAAGCCTGGCCGCTGCCATCGATCAGCAGGTTGTGAGCATTGAGATCCGCATGCCAGACGCCCCAGGCATGCAATGCGGCGAGTACGCGGCCGGTCCGGGTGGCGATAACCGCATCCAGGGTACGGGCCTGGAGCCGTTCCGCCAGGGTCTGCGCGCCCGGAATCTGGCGGGTGATCAGGTCTGCGCGATAGCGCAAACCCTTGCGCACATAGCGCGCCATGACCGGCGCGGGAACGGCCAATCCGGCATTGTTCAACTCCGCAAGCAGCTTGAATTCGCGGAATCCGCGGGTGCGCTTGCGGCCGGTGAAGAAATAGGTGTCCTTGAACAGACGGGCGATCATTCCGCCGCGCTGGAAATGGCGCAGAACGCAGGCACCGAACGGCGCATCGAAAAAGACCACCGAGCCTCGACCGGCCTGCGTGCGCGCGCCCTCGACGCGATCTGCATCGAACCAGCGCGCATCTGCCGTGGCCAGCAGGTCGGAATCGAACAGGATGGCGCCGTCCGGCATCGGTTGGATTTTCGGCTTGATCATGATGCTGCCGGCCCGTCGAGTCGCATGGCTGTAAAGTTTAGCCCGGATACTGAAGAGCGTGGCGCGCGTTGTGGGGCCGATGCATTGATTGTGAAGCGGCCAGCCCCAATATGCCGACACTGTGTCAACCTTCGCCCTCCCGGCCCCGAACCAACAGGAAACTTCAACCGGATGCGCAAGAAGACCCTGGATGCATCTGCCGCCGCACCGGAATCGTTGTGCATCCTGCGCACCTCGGCAATCGGCGATGTCACCCACGTGGTGCCGCTGGTTCGCACCCTGCAGTCGGCGTGGCCACAGACCCGCATCACCTGGCTGATCGGCAAACTGGAACACAAGGTGGTCGGCGACCTGCCCGGTGTCGAGTTCATCGTGTTCGACAAGTCCGCCAAACGCGAAGGATTCCGCGCCGTGCGCGAGAAACTCGCCGGACGCCGGTTCTGCGCCCTGCTGCACATGCAAGTCGCCCTGCGCTCGAACCTGCTCAGCGTGCTGGTCAAGTCGCCCTTGCGCATCGGCTATGACCGCGCGCGTTCAAAGGACCTGCACGGCCTGTTCATCAATTGCCGCATTCCATCACGCAGCGGCGAGCACGTGCTCGATGCCATGGGCAGTTTCCTCGAACCCCTGGGACTGCTGCAGAAGGATGTGCGCTGGGATATTCCCATCCCTGCCGAAGCCCATGCCTTTGCCGAGCAACACCTGCCCGCCGACAAGCGCATCCTGCTGATCAGCCCCACCTCCAGCCATCGCCTGCGCAACTGGCGCCCCGAGCGCTACGCGGCGGTGGCCGACCATGCAACCCACGAACTGGGTTGGCGCGTGGTCCTGTGTGGCGGACCCAGCGAGTTCGAGCGCGAGTTTGCCAACGAAATCCTGGGACACATGCAGTCCCATTGCATCGACCTCACCGGCAAGGACACCCTCAAGCAATTGCTTGCCTTGTTGCAACGCGCCGATCTGGTGCTGGCACCGGACTCCGGCCCCATGCACATGGCCAATGCCGTGGGTACTCCGGTGCTGGGGCTGCATGCGGCCAGCAATCCGCATCGCTCGGGCCCCTATTCGGACAGGCAGTGGTGTGTTGATCGCTACGATGCCGCCGCACGCAAGTTCCGCAAGAAGCCCGCGGACAAGCTCGCCTGGGGTACCAAGCTCGAATACAAGGGCGTGATGGACCTGATCGAAGTCGAGGATGTCATCGAGCGGTTGAATGCCTTTGATCGACATATCTCCACCTCAGGCTCCGTGTCGGGCTGAAGCCTGAAGACTCATGTCGCCGCCTCCCACGTTGGCGGTGCCGTCCACGGGGTGAAACCCTATTCTGGCTCGGCCCATTCCAACGACAGGAGACGACGACCATGTCAATGTACG
>SHNG01000087.1 GCA_004295005.1 Gammaproteobacteria bacterium | reverse complement strand
CTGGAAATGGCCTGGGTGTCGTCCAGCTCGGCTTCGTTCAGGGATTTGCCGGCGCCGTGGTAGACAAACAAGCCATCCACGCGCTCAACGCGCTCGATTTGCAGGCTGATGCCCTTGCCGATCACCTTTTGGCCAACGCGGAACTCGGCGCGTGAAATCGGCGCGCTGTGGGCTGCATAACGACGCAGCACGCCTGCGGTGGCAAACAGCACCTGCACGTTGCGCCCTTCCAGCCGAATCATGGTGCCAAGGCCAAGCTCGGGTTCGGCGTTGGAAATGAAGCGCTGTCCGGGGACCAATGCCATCGATGTTCAACAGGAAATTGCAGGGGCGTGGATTATCCACCCTCCGGCCCGATGCATAAACCCGAATTGCAGGCGTACCTGAACAACTCAGGCACGCAGAACGTGCAGGGACGGCAGTCGAGTTGCTCGTTCAGGGACTTTCAAAGCCATCCTGGAATATGACATCACCATCGGCATAGGCGACAAACACGCCGCTGCCCCATTCCACCTGGTTGTTGCCTTGCGGATAGAGTCCGGCAATGAAGGCAATGTCACCGTGGGCGTTGATTCCCGGTGCGCCGCTGAAAATTGGCCAGGCATTCGGATCGTCGATGTGCTGACCGATGCCGGCCATTCCCAGATCGGTTGCTACCAGGTCGTTCTTGCCGATGACGCGACGCAAGCTGGTGCCGTCACCCACGTAGATGGCCTGGCCGTTTGCATCGCGTCCGCGGAAGGTGACCAGTCCATTGTTGTTCATGGCCGGAGCAAAGGAATCGATGGCGCGGATGGTGCCTGCGGCTTCCACGCGGGCAATCTCGACGGCTTCGACACCCGAGGGTCCCGGGGTGAATCGGAACACGGCGCGTACATTGCCGGCATCCAGATTGAGCACCACCGCAACCTGACCGGCATCGTTGTACGCCAACCCGTTGTCGAAGCGCCGGAACAGGGAGGCCGGATCGGTGGCCTTGTCCACGGCCAGCGTGGTGAAGCTGCCGTCACTGGCGAAACTGCGGATTTCGTTGTGGTCGAAATCGCCGATGCTGACCTTGCTGGCGATCAGGCGCTGCGCGTTCATGGCCGGTGTGTAGATGTAGGCATAGGGGCCGGGCTGCACGTTGGCATCGACGATGTGCAGCAGTGAACTGCCCGCTCCGGTGGAAGCCAGGCCATAGCCGGAGCCGAGCCCGGCACGATAGCCGATGACACCGGTCGCATTGATGGAAAGCCCGCTGTATGCCAGCGGCGTGATCGGCAGCGTATTGACGATCTGCGACTGCGCGGAGATGGCATCGAACAGGCGCAGCCGGTAGTTGGTGCCGTCTTCCCAAGTGTAGTACGCCACATCGCCCCCAGCGTTGATGCTGACATTGGCGGAGATTCCATCGACCGGCGACTCGTGCAAGACAACAATGCCGCCAACACCGTGCGAGCCGAGCCAGAGCCCGGGGCCGGTATTCGATTGGTCGCCATTGATGGGAACGATCTGCACGGGAAAGGCCACCAGCGCATCATCATTGATCGATGCGGAAATGCTGTTGAAGGAAGATCCCGGCGGCAGGTTCCAGCCCGGATCGTTCACCAGCAGGTTGCTGCGCGCCTGCAGCTCGAAGCTGGAATAAGTGGGCACCTGCGCCTGCACCAGTGGCTGCAACGGCAACGCCAGCGAGCTGCCAAGGAAAATTCCAAGGGTGGAAAATCGGGTTTGCATGCTTGTGGACCGCCTGCGGCAGTAAACCGAAGCGCAGGTTTTATCACCTGCGATGGCGGGCGTCGATGCTGGCTTGCGAAGGGGTAGTCAGCGCGCACCAAAAAGCTTGTCAGGTCGGCCGATGCGTCGATCCAGCCATTCGACGATTTCGCGCTGGACGGCTTGTGGTGCCATTTCCAGGCTCTGCACGCAGGCAAACGCGGCGCCCTCGTCAGCATCGGCTTGGCGCATCTTGTGGCGAACGCGCGCGGGCAACTGTTCGCTGGGCTTGAGCTGGACCACACGCAAGGTATTGTCGAGCAGGGCCGTGTCGGCGGCGATCTCCAGGTGGGCAGCAAGCACTTCGGTCTTGAACTGCTCGTTTGAACGCAGGCGGTGAGCGCAATTGCGCGCCAACAGGTCGGGATGCGCATCGAAGAATTCACGCAGCGTGGAGCGGCGCATTGGATATGGATTGTGGTACATGCGGTAGTAGCGAGTGTCGAAGCCGGCGACCCGTGCGCTCAGTTGCTGGGAATCGAGATTGCCGACCCGCTGGGAATCGGAACCGCGCAGGCGCTTGAACCAGGAGCGCAGGTGCCCGAACAGCGAATGCCCGGACTGCCTGCGCCACTGGCCGCGTTGCACCGGCTTGCCGTCGCGGAAGAAATTTTCGGGCGCCACGCTGCGCAGGAGGAACATGTCGTCATTGAAATAGACGAAGTGCTCGGCCAGATCCGGAATGCGCCAGAGCATGGTGATGATCGAGCGGCTGTTGAAGGTGGGCAGATGTTTTTCGAAGCCGGTGAATATTTGCCCGTGTTCGATCAGGTTGATGCGATCGGCGAATTTACTGCCTTTGAGCCGGTCAAGCAGGCGCGGACGCTGGTCATCAACCACGATGTGGATGCGCCGGAACCAGGGTGCGAAGCGCAGGATCGAAGCCACGCAGTAGTCGATTTCGCCGGCATCGTTGAAGCGGGTGGGATGGGCGGTGGGGGGGCGTGACAGTCCGGCTTGGGCAAGCCAGGCATCCAGCTTGCGCCGATGCGCGGGATCAGCACCGTCCACCCAGGTGATGACGGCATCGATGCCTTCGGTGGCGAATGGTTCAGATGGGATCGTCACGCGTTCGGTCATCCGGGGCGGTTTCCGGTCCGCAATGCCGAAGATGATAGTGCGTGTTGCCGACAGGAGAAGCCCCGCGCGCAAACGCGCGGGGCTTCCGGGTCAGTCGGTGGAGGCTGGGGTTACCAGATCTTCACCTGCTTCTCGCTGTCGCGAACCATGGCATCACCGTCCTTGCAGCCAAACGCGTCGGCGAAGGCGGAGAGGTTGGAAGGCGCGCCGATCGCGCGATACTGCGATGGCGAGTGCGGGTCGGTGTTGAGCATCACTTCCATGCGCTGGTCGCGCATGTTGGCACGCCAGATGCGGGCCCAGTTCAGGAAGAAGCGCTGTTCCGGTGTGTAGCCGTCGATCTTCTGGCTGGCTGCAGCCGGGTCTTTTGCCAGTGCCGCACGCAGGGCGTCGAGCGAAATTGCCGAGCCGCCGAGGTCGGCAATGTTTTCACCCAGGGTCAACTGGCCATTGACGTGCTTGCCGGGCAAGGGCTCGTAAGCATTGAACTGGGCAACCAGCTTGTCGGTGCGCGCTTCGAAGGCCTTGCGATCATCGTCGGTCCACCAGTTGGTGTTGTTGCCCTGCGCG
Source organism: Gammaproteobacteria bacterium (assembly GCA_004295005.1). Lineage (GTDB taxonomy): Bacteria > Pseudomonadota > Gammaproteobacteria > Xanthomonadales > Rhodanobacteraceae > Dokdonella. The sequence continues at coordinate 7,012 of SHNG01000087.1, read as the reverse complement.
TCGAACTGGCTGCCCTGGTCGTCGAAGCCGTGAATGGCCTCGTGCCCGATCACTCCGCCGATGCCACCGTAGTTGAGCGCGTCATCCGCCTTGGCATCAAAGAACGGCGGTTGCAGGATGGCCGCAGGGAAGTTGATCGTGTTGTCGGTCGGGTTGTAATAGGCGTTCACCGTCTGCGGGGTCATGCCCCAGTCCTTGCGGTCGGTGGGCTTGCCGATCTTGGCGATCTCGTAGTCGTAGTTGAACTTCGTGGTTGCCATGACGTCGGCAAAAAAGCCGCCATCGCCCAGGCTCAGTCCCGACCAGTCACGCCATTTTTCCGGGTAACCGATCTTGGGCAGGAAGGTCGACCATTTTTCCAGGGCCTTGGCCTTGGTTGCATCGCTCATCCAGTCCAGGCTTTCGATGTGGGTCTTGAGTGCGGCCTGCACGTTGTCCACCAACTCCTGGGCACGGGCCTTGGCTTCCGGCGGGAAGGCCTTGGCCACGTACAGCTCGCCAAGCGCCATGCCGAGCTCGCTGTTCACGGCACCCAGCACGCGCTTCCAACGCGGCTCGTTTTCCTTCTGGCCATTCAGGGTTTGCTTGTGGAAGGCGAAGTGTTCCTGCTGGAACGGCGCGGACAGATAGGGCGAAACCTTGTCGGCATACTGGAAGCGCAAATAGGCCTGCCAGTCGGCCACCGGTGTGGATGCCAGCATCTTGTCCATCTGGGCAAAGAACTTCGGCTGCGACAGCGAGAAGCCATCGGTGACATCCGCATTCTGGGCCTTGAAGAACGCGCCCCATTCAAAATGCGGGGTCACCTTGTCGGCATCGGCGATGCTGACGAAGTGGTATTGGTTTTCCGGGTTGCGCAATTCGACAGGCGGCAATGATTCCTTGGCCAGTGCTGTCTCGAAGGCGAGCACCGCAGCGGCCTGCTTGCTGGCGGCAGCAGCATCGACACCGGCCAGTTCCAGCACCTTGGCAATGTGGGCAAGATAGGCATCACGGATCTTGGCGTGCTCGTCCTTCTGGTAGTAGTCCGGCGTCGGCAGGCCCAGGCCGCCCTGGAAGGCGTAGGCAATCTTGCGTTGTGAATTCTTGAAATCGGTTTCCGCGCCGAAATAGAAAAGGCTGCCCACGCCGCGCGAGAAGCTGTCACCCAGATAGGCGACCACATCGGCAGAGGTCTTCAGCGCATCGATTTTTGCCAGTTCCGGCTTGAGCGGTTCGGCGCCCAGCGCGTCGATGGCGGCCTCGTCCATGCCGGCCTTGTAGAGCGCGCCCACCTTCTGTTCGATGGAGCCGGTCGCGGCATTGGAATTGGCGGCAGCTTCGGCAATCTCATGCTGGGTCTTGAGGCTGGCTTCACGCAGCACGTCGAATGTTCCCCAGCGCGTCTTGTCGGCCGGAATCGGGTTGGCCGCAACCCACTTGGCGTTGACGAAACCATTGAGGTCGCTGCACACGTTGATGGCCGAATCGAGCTCGTTGATGTCGAAGGCAATGTGAGCCGGTTCCGCGGTGGCGGCGGCGGATTCGGCTGCGGGGGTGGTTGCCGATTCGGTCTCGGCCGGTTTCTGCGAACAGGCACCGAGGGCGAGGGCAATTCCGGCAACGAGGGCAAGTGGTTTCAGCGATGGGACGTTCATCTGGGATCCTTTCACAACGATGGTTGGGGCGCCAAAGCCGGGGCTGGGAACAAGCAAACCTTGGGCAGGCCGGGCGTACAGGCGCTGGAGACAACCGCCGAAGTCTAGTCAGGAATGCATGCAATTGGCAGTGTCGAAGGTCACTGCGGTGGGGGCGGCGCTTGATCTTCCGTGGTTTGCAGCGCGCCCTGAGCGGCCTGCCCTGGCAGCTCAGCACTTGTCGTTTGCGGCCACTGGGCCGTGAAAGGCAGGGTGTCCGCGCCTACGGCACCGGCGGAAAGCAGGAAGGCCATGGCCTGGTCCACGCTCCAGTCGGTCGCCGTCAGGTTCTCGACAGGCACGATTTCAAGGTATCCCCCGGTCGGATTCGGCGTGGTCGGCACATACACCGCAGCCAGTTCGCGATCCGAACCATCGCGGAACACGCGGGTGACGAAACCAATCGATTTCAGATGGGGAGAAGGAAAATCGATGAGCACGACGCGCTGCGTTCCGGAGGGCTTGTTCTGCACCAGAGACATCAGCTTCTTGGTGCCGCCGTAAATCGAATGCACGACGGGAATGCGCTCGATCAATTGCTCGAAGGCGTCGATCATGCGCCGACCCAGCACGAAGCGCGCGGCAAAGCCGACCAGGTAAAGCGAAACCAGGGTGATGACGACGGCGATCAGCGAGATCACCCAAGGCTGGCCCAGCAACTGGCCGGTGGAGGGCCAGGAACTGCCAAGCAACGCAACCAGGCCCGAGACCAGGGGCGAGCTGATTTCGGAAAGCAGCCCGAACACGAATTTGAACACGATCCAGGTCAACCACAGCGGCACGAAGGTGAGCAGGCCGGTGATCAGGTGACGCTGGATGTGGAGCGGGCGTTTGGCCATGGTCGTACCGACGATTGGAATCAAAGTATCGCGGCAAAAGACGAGGGTGGCCAGCTTGCCAACGACCATCCCGATGCATGGGCTTCATCGACAGGTTTGCAGGCGGAATTTGGCGAGCTTGACCGGCCGCAAACCTGGCCATTGCCGCAGGCCATGAAAAAATGCCTGGCGCGGCCAAAAGCCCCCCGTCCAATCGACCCGTCCGTTGTTCTCAGGGTGCCTTGCCGGATACCAGGCGATTCAAGGGGTGCCCGACGCATCCCTGGCTGATGCGGTTGCGGGAGCTTGGGTGTCGATGCCATCTTGCGATGCGCAAACGATCCGATCTCGCCCACTGAGCTTGGCCTTGTAAAGTGCAGCATCGGCTGCACGCATTTGCTGGGCAGGATCACTGTTGGGTGCATCGGCGATTCCGACGCTGATGGTGAACTCTGGCAGGCCTGCACGGCTGCATGCCGAAGGCAGGGCGGAACGGCAACGCTGCAACATGGATTCCGCCATTGCGATATCGACCCGCGGCAGGATCAACAGGAACTCCTCGCCGCCGTAACGACAAAGCATGTCGTCGCGCCGGAGGCAGCCGCGCAAGACTTCCACCAGCAGCTTGAGCGCGCGGTCGCCGACTTCATGCCCATGACCGTCGTTGATCTTCTTGAAAAAATCAATGTCGATCATGGCCAGGATGAATGCATCGGAATGCTGGGCCAATTCGGCAAGGCGGGCCTCTCCGCTACGTCGATTGGCCGCGCCGGTCAACGGATCGGTCGCCGCCTCGCGTGCCGAAGCGGAAATTGAACGTACCACTGCCAGTCTGGCACCGACATGGTGGGCGGCGGTGTTGAGCGACTGCAGCAAGCGGTAAAGCACCGGATCACCCGCTGGTCCCAATGCACGCAATACACCCACGCCGGTACCTGCGACAGTGATGGGCGTACAGGCTGCCGCACAGTTGGCAGCCATCGGACCCCGCATGCCACGGCATGCACTCAAGGTCAGGCTGTCTTCAAACACGGTGCCCATGCCGCGACGAACCGCAGGGCAATCGGTTGGCCGCTCGACGTAACAACGCCCTTCATCGCTCGTCCAGCCTTCCACCAGGTCATGGCGCATCGGGGATTCCGGTGAGTCGGCCAGCAGCATCTGCGCCGGTACTCCATCGGTTGCCAGAGTCAGGGCCTGGCGTGCAATGCGCATCACGGACTCCTCGTCTTCGGCCATGTCCAGGGCAGCGGTCAGGCGAACATTCAAGTCATGGGTGCGAAGGCGTTCATGCAGGGAAGCGCTCTCGCGCTCCAGGGATTCGCGCACCGTTTGCGCTTCCCGGCGCACTGGCACGATCAGAAAAAACCAGATTGGTGCGACAGCGACCATCAACAGCAAACCGGCTTCCAATACCAGGCGCCATGGTGCTGCCAGGCCTGCCCACTGGCGCTCCAGTGCGGTGTGCAGCAACACATGGGCCACGGCAACCAGTCCCAGGGTCAACCAGAAGCGAAATTCGAAGCGGTTGCGAGGTTTTGCGGGTGCATTCGCGCCGGTGGGCACGCTGGCCAGATTCTGTGCCGCCATGTCGATCTTGTTCATCATTCCCCCTGAACGGATGTGCGTCATGGCCGTCCGCGCGGCTGACGCAAAACCGGTAAGTGGTTCATCGATATACGCGGAGTGCGCGAGTAGGTTCTTGACTCAGGTCAATTGTTTCGGCCCGCAACCCGGGAATGCCCGGAAATGACATTCGCTCCCATATCCCAGAGAATTCCCGCCACGATCAGGTCCGATGGATTCCAGCCCATGTCCATTCCACCCCGCGCCGGGCAATCTGCGCAGGCAATCCCGAGCAGCGAGGCGATTGCGTCCAACCTGAAGGTCGCAGAACGGCCATTCGTGGTGGCGGTGATGGGCTTGCCAGGTGCCGGCAAGAGCGTGGTGGCTCGCGCCATCGAGGATCAGATGCAATTGCGCCGGGTGTGCAGGGACCAGATCCGTGCCGCCATGTTTCCGCGCTGCAACTACAGCTTCATCGAGAAACGTGCAGCCTACAAGGGCGTGTTGCTCGCGCTCGAGATCAATTGCATGTTGCGCATCGGCAGCGTGATCGACGGCATGACCTTTTCACGACAACGCGAGCTGGTCCGCGTCGCCGAAGTGGCATCCCGTCATGGTGTGGACACCATCCCTTTGTTGATCTCGTGCCCGCCCGATCTGGCACGCGAGCGCGTGGCCAGAGACATCGAGCTCAACCGCCACATTGCCGCCGACCGCAATCCGGAAACCGTCAATGACGTTTTGGCGCGATGGGAAGCGCCGCCCGAGGGCACCCTGGTCATCGACGCGACATTGCCCGCCGCGCAAATGTGCCGTGCGGCCCTGGATGCAATCCGTGACAGCATTGCCGCAGCTCGCAAGGGCTGACGCGGGATGTTCCACCTTGGGTGGAAAGCAGGCTGGCGCAGACATGCAGGCGGGAATACGGCGCATACGCCTTTTGCGCTGCCTTGATGGCGCGGGCGCGCAGGGCAATCAAATCGAGTGGATTGTCTGCCTGGCTCATTTCGCCTTGATCTCGAAACCGGCAATTCTCAACTCGAAAAACGGCTTGTCATCCTGCGAGATGGAAATCTGTTGTGGCCAGTTGACCCCGTTTGAATGCACGGAGCCCTTGAATTCGAAGCGTTGTCGCAAGGGTGGGCCGCCTTCCGCTGAGCTGACCGTATTGGTGAGCGCCTTGAGGCGCGCATCCGCGTCAAACCAGAGGGTTGCTTGCGGCAGGATTGGATGATTCACCCGCAGGCCTTGGAGGCCGTCGGCATCCTTGCCGACCAATACCGTTTCAACAGCGGGATCTCGCAGGGATACCAAAAGCATCAGGCCATAGGTTCCGTACTGTGCGTATTCGTTCTCGGCAATCTTCTGGTCGAGAATTTCCCGCTTGCCGTCCCGCGTGATCCAGCCGTGGCGTCCATCAAGTTCGAGGATGCGCATGCTGGAAGGGCCCTGCTCCCGCAGCCAGGTTTCCGAGCGAACGTGTCCAAGCGGAGCAATATCGGAGCGAACGCCCAGGTGTATGTCGCGTCCTCCAGCATGGACGTCGGCTTCGCCATCCCAAATGAGGCGTCCGGCATTGCGCAGTGCTGCTTCGCCGCCCGCCGCATCGATGGCACGGGAAAGCAGTTGGACCCCAGAGGTTGGCGCATGCGAACACGCAGTCAACAGGTTCAGGGCAAGGATTCCTGCGACCCGCATGCCGAGGTTCATGTGCGGAATACCCACATATCTGAATGGAACGGACCCGCCCTCAAAGGTACCGGTTGCGCAGTGGGAAGGAAAGCAATGTGCAGATTGTTCCTCGGATCGTGTTGTTCCGGGTCAGTTTATTTTGCCGGGGCACGGAACCCGGGGCGCCATTTGAAGTCCGATGCTGACCGCCGCGCCCGCGTCGGCAACCCTTCGAGGGGCCCCACATGAGTCGCATTTTCCTGCTTGCCCTTGCTTTACTGTTCACTGCCGTTCTGTGTCCGCGTGCCCTCGTGCAGGCCGCGGTGGCGGCCGATGCTTCGGCGCAAAGCCAATCAACGCCCGATATCGTGATGTACGCGACGCAAACCTGCGGCTACTGCGCCAAGGCGCGTGCCTGGTTCAAGAGCAGGAACCTGGCTTGGGAAGAACGCGATATCGAAACCTCGGCGGTGGCCAACAAGGAATGGAAGTCCCTGGGTGGCCAGGGTACGCCGCTGATCGTGATCGATGGCGAACGCATTCACGGATTCGACCAGGTCAGAATCGAAGCGGCGCTGGCGAAGCAGGGAGTGCGCGGAAAATCCGGATGAACGGACTCAGGTAGAGCCGAGCTTGCTCGGCTGCTTGTACGAGCGGAGCGAGCTCCGCTCTACGAGGAGCGGAGGGTCCGTCCAGCCTATCCGCGATCCCGCTTGCGGCGCACGTAAACCTGCTTGCGAAAGCGGCCGACGATTTCGCCGTTTGCCGTCTTGATTTCGTTCTCGAACCAGCGCAGTACCTTTTCGCCGTTGGCTGCCGACTGGCGAATCTCGTCGAGCACGCTCTCATCGATCACGAATTCCGTGAACACGTCTTCGCGCGTGGCTGTGACGAAGGTGATCTCCGCTGCCTGGTCCCATACCCGGTAGTCGCGACCGAGGCACTCGGCAATCGGAATCATCCAGAACGGATCGGCCATGGCAAACAGGCTGCCGCCGAAATGCGTGCCCATGTAGTTGCGGTTGAACCAGTGTCTGCGCAGGCGGACCTTCACATAGTGCCAATCGTCGCGGATCACGAGCACGCGAATGCCGCTGAACAGGAAGGGCGGCCACAGGTTCACCACCATTCGGAATCGGCTGGCACGACTCATGGCGCGTGTCAGAACAGCAAGGATGACATGCGCCGACGATAGGTGCCGACGAGGTCGGCATCGTCCAGGGTGAGGAATGCAGCGATCAGGCGCTTGCGTGCCTGGCCCTCGTTCCAATGCCGGTCGGC
>SHNG01000078.1 GCA_004295005.1 Gammaproteobacteria bacterium | reverse complement strand
CGTTGCCATGGTGTGCACCTCGTCTCCCTGCCGGTCCAAAAGGCCGGCAGGTTAGGTCAGAACACCCTGGTCAATTTTCAGCGAGCAGAACCCTCGATTTATGGTCAATTTTCAACGAGCAGCAACAATGTCAAGCCGAACGCCCACCACAGCGGTTTCTCGTGCTTGATTTCGCTGATGCCGTGATCGTGGCCTGCGCCCATCACCCTTCTCCTGTGACTGCTTGGCTCACGATCCAGGCGTGGTCCACCGGGTGGACGAACAAGGCCCCCGAGGGGAGACTGCCAATGTGTCCTGTTTCTCGAATCAGCTCGACGGCCTGCTCAAAGCGCGCGTCCTCGCAATAGGCCTCCAGTCGAACCTCCAGCTCGCCTTCTGCGCCCATGTCCGCTCGTACGACGGGCGCGTCGGGTTGCACGACGCCATGCACCCGACTGAGCGAGAGGTGGTACAGGCCCGCCTGCTCAAGCGCACGCACAACCGGCTCGGCGTGGGAGGGGCGGATGAATGCAACGATCAGTTTCATGGCAATTTCCTTCAAGCGCCCACACGCTCATGGCATGTCGTTGATTGGCAGCGATTGTTCGATCGTACTGACGTAGATCCAGCCCGCGTCCGCATGTCCGGTTCGGCCGACGAGGCGGAATATTTCCACCGCACGAGCCACGTCGGTGTCGTCGCAGAACAGTTCCAACTGGATTTCGCTGATCACCTGATCTCCGAATTCGACCGAGTACTCCTGTTCTCGCGCACTCAGGGCGCGCAGCAGGCCTTTCACGTCGAACAGGCTCAGTCGCTGGAAGCCTGCGGCTTCCAGCGCGTGGACCAGATCAGAGACCCGGTTGCGGTGCACGAACGCCTTGATCTGTTTCATGGAGCGGTCTCCTGTGCTTTGCGCTCAGCGCGGTTTTCCAGCCATTCGTACAAGACGGGCAACAGGATCAGTGTCAGAAACGTCGAGCTGATCAGGCCGCCCACGACCACCGTCGCCAACGGACGTTGGGTCTCGGCGCCGACGCCGCTGGACAGCAGCATCGGCACCAGGCCCAGGATCGCGACGCTGGCCGTCATCAGCACAGGGCGCAAACGCAAAGCCGTACCTTGGATCACGGCCTCACGCACCGATCGTCCCTTGTCGCGCAATTCGTTGAGGAAGCTCACCAACACGATGCCGTTGAGCATGGCCACGCCGAATACTGCAATGAAGCCGATCGCCGAGGGCACCGACAGATACTGGCCGGTGACAAACAGTGCGAGCAAGCCGCCGATGGTGGCGAACGGCACGTTGGCCAGGATCAGCGCGGCGTACTTGATCGAGTTGAACGCGGTGTAGAGCAGCACGAAGATGAAGAAGATCGTAATCGGCACGATCAACGCCAACTTCGCCAAGGCGCGTTGCTGGTTCTCGAATGCGCCGCCCCACTCGATCCAGTAACCTGCGGGCAGTGTCACCTGCTGCTTGATCGCGGCCTCAGCCTCCTTGACGAAACCGTCGACGTCTCGGCCGCGCACGTCCATCTGGATCACGGCATAGCGCTGCAGTTGCTCGCGGCGGACGAACGAGTAGCCTTCGGCCACGCTCACGTCAGCAACCTCCGACAACGGCACCAAGGCACCGGTGGCCGTGCGCAACGCGATCTTCCGCAAAGCCTCGACCGAATCGCGGGTCGCATCGCTCAACCGCACCGCGATGTCGAACCGCTTCACGCCATCGAGCAGCACGCTCACCGGCTCACCGCCCAGGCCATTGCGGACGATGGTGAGCACTTCCTCGGCATTCATGCCGTGGCGTGCCAGTTCATCCCGATCGACCTGAATGCGGATCTGCGGCTTGCCGACATTGGCCTCCAGCGACAGATCGGCCACCCCTTGCACCTTGCCGAGGACAGTCTTGAGCTGGCCGCTGATACGGTCGAGCTCCTCCAGGTCTTCGCCATAGAGCTTCAGCGCCAAGGTCGCACGCACGCCCGAGATCAATTCCTCCACGCGCATCTGGATCGGTTGGGTGTAGCCCGGCACCACGTTGGGCACGACCTTTTCCAGCGTCTCCTGCATGGCTTCTTCGAGTTGCTTGATGTTTCGGCCGGACTTCCACTCGTCCTCAGGTTTGAGGGCGGTGTAGATTTCCATGTAGTTGACGTCGGCAGTTTCGCCTTTCTCGGCGCGGCCGATCATCGCCAGCGTGGTCTCGACCTCCGGGAACTGCTCGAATGCCTTGGCAATGGTGTTGCTGGTCTTGATCGATTCGTTCAGCGAAGTCGACGGGATACCCGTGACGCGCCACATGATCGAGCCTTCCTGCAACTGCGGCATGAACTCCTTGCCCAGGAAGGGGAACAGCGCCAGACTCGCCACCAACGCGACGACGGCGCTGACCACGACCACCCGCTTGCGTGCCAGCGCCTTGTCCAACAGCGGCCGGTAGCCGCGTTTGATTTTGGCGACCAGCCACGTATCGCGCTCCGGCTTGGGCTTGAGGATCATCGAGGCCAGCACCGGGATCAGGGTCAGGCTCAGGATCAGCGATCCGGCCATTGCGAAGGCAATATTGAAAGCCATCGGCTTGAACATCTTGCCTTCGAGTCCTTCCAGCGCAAACAGCGGCAGGAACACGACGATGATGATGCCGATCGCAAACGTAATCGGATTGGCCACTTCCTTCGCCGCCGCCAGCACCGCGGAGGTCCTGTCGACCTTCTCGCCGTGCTCGAGACGCTCGGCCATGATCCGGAAGGCGTTCTCGACCATCACCACCGCGCCGTCGACCATCATGCCGATGCCGATCGCTAATCCAGCCAGCGACATCAGGTTGGCCGACAGGCCAACCTGGCCCATCCCGATGAAGGCAATCAGCATCGCCAGTGGCAACGTCACGATCACGACCAGCGCCGAGCGCAGTTCGCCCAGGAACAGGAACAGGATGATCGCCACCAGGATCGAGCCTTCGATCAACGCGCGAGTCGCCGTCCCCACCGCTTTGTTGACCAGGTCGGTGCGCTCGTAGATCGGCTTGAGCACCATCGTCTTGGGCAACGCATCGCGTACGACATCGAGTTTGCCCTTGACCGCTTCGACCACGTCCTTGGCGTTCTCGCCGATGCGCGCCAAGGCCATGCCCAGCACGACTTCCTCGCCGTCGCGGGTCACCGCACCAAAGCGCGGCGCCGGAGCTTCCACCACGGTAGCCACATCGCGCAAATACACCGGCACGCCATCCTCGGCCTTGAGCACGATCTCACCGATATCCTTGGTAGATCGCAACAGGCCCAGGCCACGAACAAGGAACTGTTCGCGCCCCACGTCCATGACGTTGCCGCCGACCTGGCCGTTGTTGGCCGGAATCGCGTTGATCACGTCGCCAAACCCCAGTCCGCGCGCATAGAGCCGCTGCGGATCGATCTGGACCTGATACTCGCGCTCACCGCCGCCCCAGGAGGAGACATCGTCCACACCAGGCGCGGTGCGCAGGATCAGGCGCACCGTCCATTCCTGCCAGGTGCGCAGGTCCATGTCGGTGACCTGGTCCTTGCTGACGCCCGGAGCACGCTCGACCGTGTACCAGAACACTTGGCCCAGACCGGAGGTATTGGGCCCCATGCTCGGCTTGCCATAGCCTTCGGGCAGTCGATCGCCAATCTCCTGCAGTCGCTCGTTGACCAGCTGCCGCGCGAAATAGATGTCCATGTCGTCCTCGAAATAGACGGCGACATAGGACAGACCAAACAGGCTGACCGATCGGATTTCCTGCACTTTCGGCAGACCGGCGAGCGCCGATTCGATCGGGGTCGTCAACAGAAGTTCGATGTCCTCCGCGGCCAGGCCGGGGGATTCGGTATAGACGTTGACCTGGACGGGCGTGACGTCCGGGAAGGCGTCGATGGGCACGTTGCGCACCGCACTGATGCCGAGGAAGGCCACCACCGCGAAGGCGATCAGTACCAGAAACTTGTAGCGCAGGGAAAGTTCGACCAGGCGATTCAGCATGGTGCACCTCCGCGTATCACGAGGGAGAGATCAATGACCATGACCCTCTCCCAGTTGCGCCTTGAGCATCTGCGACTTGACCGCAAAGGCGCCGGCCACGACCACGGTGTCGCCCGTCTTGAGACCTTCGCGGATCACCGTGCGATCGCCAATCACCTCACCCGCACGCACCGGCACGGGTTCCAGCGCGCCAGCCGCATTGCGGCGGAACACCACGGTCTCGCCTTCGAGCTGCACCAGCGCGTCGGTCGGTACCGCCAATTGGGTCGCCGCTTTGTTGTCGGTGTTGGCAGCGGACGCCGCCTCGAAGTACACCTCGACGAAATCGCCACCGTGCAGTCGATCATCCTGGTTCGGCACTTCGAGCCGGACAGAGGCGGTGCGGGTCGCGTCGGAGGTGCGGTGTGCACTGCGCATCACCTTGCCGGCGAGGCGTTCACCGCCCACGACAACGGTGGCCTGACTTCCTGGTTCGATCCGGGAAACCGTGCCGGATGGCAGCTTGGCGTCCACCCACACGATCGACTCGTCAACCAGGCGGAACAACGCCTTGCCTGGTTCGATACGTTCGCCCACGACGAACTCATCCTCAGTGATACGGCCCGCGTGTGGCGCGGTCAATGTGAATTGGCCGTTCACACCGCCACTGGCGGTCCCCGGCAAACCATAGGCCTGCGCCTTGGCGCGGGCGCGATCGACTGCCACCTTGGCCTCGGTGATGCGGCGACCGGCGACGGCCTCACGGCCCAACGCCGAGACACGCCGCCATTCCTGTTCGGCGATGCGCAGCTCGGCTTGCGCGTCGGACACCTCGACGCTCGCCAGCGTGACCAGCGGCGCGCCGGTGCGCACTTCATCTCCGAGCTTGGCGTGCCGACGGACCACGAGCGCTTCGACGCGGGGCGTGATCAAGGTCGTGCCGTAGGCACTGTCGACCACTTCGCCCGGCGCACGCAATTCCTCGCTGAGCAAGGACGGTTGCAGCGTCTGCAGTTTGATCCCGGCGGCTTCGAGCGCGGCTTCGTCCATCTTCACCGGCTCGGCGGCTTCGCCTTCTTCGCCTGCTTCAACGTGCGCTTCCGCACCTTCGGCATGGTCCGCTTCGCCCGACTCGGCGTGATCGGCCTCGGTAGTTTTTTCGGCGTTGGGTGCCTGGGCAGATTCAGTGTCGGACGATTTCGAACACGCGGCGATCGTCAGCAGCAGTGCCGCAGTGAGCGGCAGGGTCATCAATCGGAACGGGGTCATCGGAATGGCTCTCATGGGGTGCCCTCCAAGCCAGCCCAGCGTTCGAGCTGGCCGGTGGCGGCAAGGTAATCGGCGTAGTGGCGCCACAGGCGCGCTTCGAGTTCGGCACCGGCGAGTTGCGTGTCGAGGGTCTGCTTGAGCTGCAGCAGGTAATCGGCGGTGGAGAGTTCGCCCTCGCGCCAGAGCTTCTCCAGCAGGTTGGCGCGGCGTTCCACGTCAGTGCCGCGGCTGCCTTTCCACCGCTTCCAGGCCGAAACGGCCGCGGCATAGCTGTTAGTGGCCCGGCGGCGATCGGTTTCCAGTTCCAGTTGCACGCGCTGCAGATCCGCCTGTGCCATGTCCGCATCGGCTTGGGCGGCGACCACGTCGGCGCGGTAGGAGTTGCGCACGAATAGCGGAATGGTGACGGCGACCCCGACTACATTGTCGGTGGGCCCACCCAGGTCGTACTTCTTGCGTCCGGTGTAGGCGCCGATGGTCGGATCGGCGATGCGGTTGCGCCGCGCCACCGTGACTTCGCGCTCGGCTGCTGTGGCGGCGGCTTGTGCGGCCTGCCAGTCCGGCAGGGTTTCAAGACCGCCATCGATTGGATCTGGCGTAGGCAGCGCATCGGTCGGCAACGCCGTGCCGGCGATCCACTCCGAGGTGCCGCCCACCACGCGAAAACGGGCCTCGGCATCGGCCTGTTCGGCCAGCAGTTGTGCCTGTTCGGCCTGCGCTTCATCGCGGGCGAGAAACGCTAGATCGCGTTCCAGACCGGAAATGTCATCGGCAGCGAACTGCTTCTCGGCCAGCTCTCCAAAGCGGGTCACCAATGCCAACCGACGTTCGCCGGTACGCACGCGCTGCTGCGCCGTCTGCAGGTCGGCCCAACCGGTGAACCACTGTCGGGCGAAATCGCGTCGGCGCACCCGTGCTTCGGCGGTGACCTGATCGATGCGGGCGCTGGCGGCATCGCGACGGACCCGCCGTTTGCCGCTCAGGTCCAAGGTCAAGTTCAGGCCGGCGCTGTTCGTTCGTTCGGTACCTTCATCGTCGCTGGACAGCTCCAGCTCCGGGTTGTACAGCGGCTGTCCCGCGGCGGTCAGGCGGGCACGGGCGGCGGCCAACTGCGCCTCGGTCGCCCGGTAAGACGGGTGCTGCTGCCAGGCGGCTTGCAGCGCTTGACGGATGGCGGGAGGAGCGGTGCTGGCGTCAGCGGCCCAGGCAGGTGCGAGCCAAGGGCCGATCGCCAGCAAGGCGACGGCCGCACGTACGACGAAATGTCGTCGTGACAAACGGAAAACAGGCATGAATCAATCCTCTGAATCGACAATGTCCTCCGGCACTCGGGTTAGGTGCGGAGGGCTGGCAGGTGTCGATCAGGTGATCGGGGGTCGAAGCTCCACGAACGTAGGCGCGCTGTGGGCCGTATCCGGGGCGTAGCCGAACCCCTCTTTCGCCAAGCACATCGTCATGGCACAGGTCGACACGGGAACAGCGGCTGCATGATGGCAACCGCAGTGGGTGCAGGTACCTGCATGCGGCAGCGAACCCTTGGTGGGTTCTCCACCATCGGTGTCGGCCTGGGCAGCGGTCATCACGGTTTCCGGGGACACTCCGTAGGACAACCCCAAATCGGCGAAGTCGTGCTTGGCACAAGCGGCGGCCAGGCCGATTTTCATCGTGAACACCAGCAGCATCAGCGCCGCCAGCCGCGCCGAAGCGCGTAGGCGGCCAAGCATGGTGCTGGGAGCGGTCGCAAGCATCGGCGCATGATACCGGCCGGCGGGGGTGTTATGAAATTGCATCAGGCAGCGCCTTCTCGGAAGGCGTCTGCGGGCGAGCGGCGGGGCCAGGGCAGCATGGCCTTACTCGGTTGCACTGCCGCGATTCCGCGCCTTCTGACGCGCCCGCCGTGCGTCACCGAGGATTTCCACAGCCTCCTTGATGACGTACAGGCCGATCAGGGTGCCGATGATGAAGTCCGGATAGGGCGAGCCTAGCCATAGCACCAGCACGCCGGCGAGAATCACGCCTATGTTGGCCACCACGTCCGCGCGGGTGAATAGCCAGGTTGCTCGCAAATGCACCTCACCGGACTTCAGCGGCGCCAGCAAGCGCAGCACGTAGACGTTCACCGCAAGCGACAACAACGCGGTGCCGATCATCCAACCACTCAGCGGCTCGGCGCCATGCAGCACGCGACGCCCCACTTCGATCAATACTCCCACACCGAGCACCAGCAGCACGCTGCCGCTCAGCCAGGCCGCATTGGCCTTGAAACGAGCGGTCCGCCCAATGGCAATCAATCCGATCGCATAGGCTGTGGCGTCGGAGAGCATGTCCAGCGCATCGGCCAGCAGGCCGGCGGACTGTGCGATCCAGCCGGTCACACCGCCAATGACCGCCATGGCCGCATTCAGTAACAGGGCAATCCACAACACCCGACGCTCAGCAACATTCTTGGCTTCGTGATGGCAGCCGCAATCACTCATGGCCTGGATCCTTGTTCTTCAACGTCGCGAAGCGCAAGACGTGGATCGGGAATCTTGCGAAGCAAGACCATCACTTTGCTGCCAGTCCTTCCACGCACCTGACAACACGTGCGCGGCCGTGTGCAGGAACAGCGCCGCGACCAGCGCGCCGATGACCAGATCCGGCCAAGCCACATCGAGCCAGGCGACCAGGCCGGCGGCCGCGATCACGCCGAGATTGTTGACCAGATCATTGCGCGAGCACAGCCAGACCGAGCGCATGTTCATGTCGTCGCTGCGGAACCGGGTGAGCAGCGCAAAACAGGCCAGGTTACCGACCAAAGCCACGGTGGCCGCGATAGCCATGACCAGAGCCAGTGGTTCGGTGCCGAACCAGGCGCAACGACCGACCTCCACCAGCACCGCAACACCGAACAACGCCTGGATCCAACCCTTGAGGAACACGGCCTTGCTGCGTTGACGCAGCGTGCCGCCGATCACCCACAGACTCAGCCCGTAGACTAGCGCATCGCCCAGGCTGTCCAGCGAATCGGCCTGCAGCGCGCTGGAATCGCCCCACCAGCCGGCACCGAACTCGCCAGCGAACAGCAACAGGTTGATCGCCAGCACGATCCACAACACACGTCGGCGGGCGTGGTCAGTATTGGCGCTCAGCGCCGCCGCCGTGTCGTGGCATTCACATTGGCTCATGGCATCCATCTCATGATTTGGCCTCCCGTGCCAAGGCGCGTGAAGTGCGGGTATTGACGAAGAAGCCGATTGCCGCAGCGATTGCGACGGTCAGCTGCGCCAACAGCGACTGCCAGGACGGGTAGACGCCGAGCCATTCGATGCGAGGCGCGGTGACCAGCACCTGCGACACCCAGCCAGCCTCCTGCAAGGCAGCGACGCCTTTGCCGACCAGAATGACCGCCAGTACCGCAATGAGGATCGAACTGATCGAGAAAAACCGGCCGATCGGCAGGCGCTTGCTCATGCGCAGCATCCAGTACGCCACCGCGGCGAGAACCACGCTTCCGGCCACGAGGCCCGCGATAATTGCGCTGGAAGCCTGTTCGCTCCACATCGCGATGTAGAACAGGATCGTCTCGAACACCTCGCGATAGACCGCGACGAAGGCCAGCAGGAACAGGAAGATCGCCGAACGCCGCGTCAATGCCGCCGACATCTTCGCGTGCAGATACTGCTGCCAGCGCCCGGCCAGACTCTTCTGGTGCATCCAGATGCCCACGCTCAGCAACACCACCGCAGCGAACAGCGCCGACACACCTTCGGTGACCTCGCGGTTGGTGCCACTGATGCCCACCAGATAGGTCGCCACCATCCAGGTTATCCCCCCGGCCAATAGCGCGCCGATCCAGCCGGCATGCACAAAGGGCAGCACCTCACGGCGCTCGGCCTTGCGCAGAAACGCGATCATGCCGATCACGATCAGCAGCGCTTCCAGGCCCTCGCGCACCAGAATGGTGAAGCTGCCGAGGAAGGCCGTAGTCGTATCCATGTCCGTGTCCTGCAGCACCGTCTCGGCGCGATCGAACAGCTCGGTGATCTGCACCGCCTGCGCCGATACCTCCGCCGGTGCGGTGCCCTGGCCGATCTGGGTGCGGAACCGGGCCATGGCAGTTTCGATGTCCCGCATCAAGGCGGCATCGCGTGTGGCCAGCGTCGGCTCGACCGGCTCCACACCATCCAGATAGGCCGACAAGGCCAATGAACGGGCCTGTGCAGTGTCGCCGGCGGCATAGGCACGCTGGCTGTCGGCCAGTCGCTGCCGCGCCAGCGCGAACGGTCCGCGGTTGTCGGCAACCGGTTCGTTCACCGCCTGCGGTCGCGAGCGCAGGTAGGCGATGATCGCCGAGGCCTGCTCGGCGTCCACCGAAGCGGCAAGTCCGACCTCGCTGGTGCGCGTCAAAGCTTCGAGCGTGGGAATGCGCCCGCGCAGTTCGGCATCCTTTCGCCACAACGCCTCGCCGTCAGTGCGGGCCTGCGGCGAATACGCCAAGCTGCCCACGTAGAACGCCAGCGCCCAGCGGTCGCCTTCGGGCAACGCGGCAAAGCTGGCCATCCCGGTACCCGATACGCCCTGCGAAATCACCTCGTACAGGGCGAACGGTGTGCGCTGGGCAGCGCGGGCGGCGTCGGTGAAGGCAATCGGCGGGGGATCCAGCCCCGCCGCAGCCGAACCGTCACCATGTCCGGTGGGGCCGTGGCAGACCGCACACTGTTGGGCGTAGAGCGCGGCCGCACGGGCCGGCTGGGGCGGCGCCGCCGGCACCGCCCCAATCGGGTAGCTGGCCAGCACGTCGTCAGCCAATCCACGAGCGAGTGCCGCCACTTGCTCAGGCTCGACCTTGGCCGCCACCGCCGCCACCAGCCGATCGGCCTGCGCGACCAATGCCGGCTGCTTCGGCGCGGCAGGCAGGGCTGCCAACTGTGTTCGCACTGTGTCGGCGAATTCCTGCATTTCGGCGTATTCGCCCGGGACCACCACGCGCCCGTGCTGGACCGCGCCAGCGTAGTCCACTGCGATGTAATCGAGCATTTGCCAAGCTTGGCGCGGATTGGCTTGGCTCGGTTCAGCGGCGCTCGCCGGGAGGGATGCGGTCACCCAGGCCGCCAGTGCGACGATCAGGAGGTTGCGTGTTGGCGCTCGTTGAAAACTGACCATCTCTGCTCGTTGAAAATTGACCAGGGATAAAGGCCGGGGAGAGCTCCCTCGGCGTGGTCGGAGTGTAACTCCGAGCGTGGGTCGGAGGGGATCAGAAGG
>SHNG01000075.1 GCA_004295005.1 Gammaproteobacteria bacterium | reverse complement strand
TGGCATGCACCACCCTCACCCCGACCCTCTCCCGCCAGCGGGAGAGGGGGACGAGGTTGGAGCAGTTGCAGGCGATGGCCATGGATGGCATGCACCACCCTCACCCCGACCCTCTCCCGCCAGCGGGCGAGGGGGACCTCGCGGCCTTCCGGCTGGCCAAAGGGCCTGCTCCATTGGTCATTCTGGTTGAATCCAGCCCCGGGTGTTACGCTGATTGCATGAACGTCCGCGCCAGCCAGACCCGCCAGGAAACCGGATTCCCGCATGACCCTCATTGACCCGCCCGTGCAGGAGCGCGCCGATCGGCGTGGACGCTTGGCCGGCAACTGGACCTTCTTCAGGCAGTGGCTGAAGAACCCATTGGCCGTTGCGGCACTGTCCCCATCCAGCCAGAAGCTGGCGCGAGAGATGATCCGGCAGTTGCCGGAAAAGGCCAATCGGGTCATTGAACTGGGCGGTGGAACCGGGGTGTTCACGCGCGCACTGCTCGACAACGGCGTGGCCCCGGAAAACCTGATGGTTGTTGAACTGAACGCGGAACTTCACCAACTGCTTCAGTCCCAATTCCCTGGCGTGAAGGTGGTTTGTGGCAATGCCCTGGATCTTGAGCGGATCGTCGAGCGCGAGGGATTCGCAAGCGATGGAGGCGTCGATGCGATTCTGAGCGGACTCGGCCTGTTGTCGATGTCGAAAGGATTCCAACGACGCATTCTCTCGGCTGCATTCAGCGCGCTCAAACCGCATGGGCGATTCATCCAATTCACCTACGGACCTGCCAGTCCCGTCTCGCGTGACCTGTTGACCGAACTTGGACTCAGCGTGCAACGCGGAGGTGTTGCCTGGCGCAACGTGCCTCCGGCAGCGGTTTATGTTTACACGCGCAGTCGCAGCAAACCGGTTCATGCGGTGCGCGTCGGGCGGCGCTGAACCGACTTTCTTCAGTCCTGGGCTGCTTCGCGCTTGAGGCTTTCGGCGAGATCCCTGCCGAGCCATGCGTCGATCATGCGCCGCATCAGGTAAATCAGCGGAATCAGGGTGATGGCCGCCAGCACCTTATAGGCATAGTTGACCGAACCCACCGCCAGCCACAGTCCCGTGCTCCAGTGCTGCGGGCCGATCACAAAGGCAATGTAGAGCACGACAAAACTGTCGATGAACTGCGAAACCAGGGTTGAAACCGTCGCTCGCATCCAGATGTGGCGCTCGCCGGTGCGTTTGCGGATCGAGTGAAAGATGCGCACGTCGATGAGCTGGCCGACAAGGAATGCCGTGATCGAACCGGCAATCGTCCAAAGGCCCTGGCCGAACACGTAGGCGTAGGCTGCCTGCAAGTCGGGCACGCCACTGTCGCTTGCGGCGCCTACCCACCAACTGGCTGGCGCCAGCGCAATGGCGGCATAGGCAAACAGGAACGCATAAGCGATCAAGCCGACGGCGAGCCAGGACAGGAAGCGTACGCCACGCCGTCCGTAAAACTCGTTGATGACGTCGGTCATGATGAACACGATCGGCCACAACAAGGTGCCAGCGGTGAAATTGAGCGACCCGCTCTGGGCAAACAGGTGCCACTCGAAGGGTTGCAGTCCGAGCGTGTCTTCCAGCGCAAAGATCTTCACGCCGATGAACTCGGCGATGATCGCATTGGCGATGAAGAAACCCGCCAGCACCACGAAGAGGCTTTGCGCGCGTGGCGCACTGGTGGCCGATGGCAAGCCGCTTGATGGGTTCAAGAGGAGGCATCCGGTTCGGCGCCGTCAGGCGATGCGGCCTGCAATGCGGTAACCGCGTTCTGGAGTTGCGCGACCAGCCTTTCCAGTTCGGCGACGCGCTCGACGAGATCAATGCCGGCTTCTGCGGAGTATTGCTCCACGTCGGCGAGCTGGGACGCCTCAATCGGGCCGCAAAGCAGGTGCATGAAGCGGTCCTCGCGCTGTCCAGGCATGCGGCCTACGCGGACAACCAGCGCAGGCTCGCGAGTGCACAGGCGGTCAACGACTCCGCGAACATCATCCAGACTTGCAAGGTCAGCCAGGCGTTCACTGCGTGTCAGCAATTCACCCAGGGTCTGTGGTCCACGCAAGAGCAGCAGACACAGCACGGCACGTTGGCGTGAAGTCACGTTGTAGAAGGTATCCGCACAATGCGCGTAGCGTGATGCGCGCGCGGCCAGGGATCCACGTACCAGACCCTTGCCCTCCATCTGTCGCAGCGCGTGGCCGACCTGACCCGGTTCAAAGTGGGTGATCGGCTCGCGATTCGACTTCTGGTTGCAGGCAGTCACCACCGAGTTCAAGGTCAACGGATAGGCATCCGGGGTGGTTGCCTGCTTCTCCAGCAGGCAACCGAGGATGCGTGCCTGGATGGCATCCAGCGTCGGCAACGCCTCGGCGCCGCCGGACTCGAGCTCTGCGGATGCGGAATCGTTCATGGCGCTACGGAGCCGACTTGGCCGGGCTGCGGTACTTCTCGAACCAGGCAATGGTGTTGAGCACCTGGGCAATCATGTTGCTGGGCCGAGCATTGATGGCATGTGAAGCGCCGGGAATCCTGACCATGGCGGTATCAATCTTGCGCAGCTTCAAGGCCTGGTAGAACTGTTCGGCTTCCGACGCCGGAGTGCGATGGTCGTCATCGCCGACCAGCATCATGGTGGGCGTCTTGACGTTTCCAACGTAGGTGATCGGCGATCGCTTCACGTAGTTTTCGGCGTTGTCCCACGGAAAGCCGGTGAACCAGTAGCGGGTGAAGAAAGGATAGAAATCGGAGGTCAACACGAAGCTCGACCAGTTGATCACGGGCTTGGCCGAGACCGCGGCGCGGGAGCGGTCGGTGTGTCCGACGATCCACGCGGTCAAGGCACCGCCGCCGCTGCCGCCAGTGACAAACAGGTTGTCGGTGTCGATCGAGCCGCGCGCGATGGTGGCATCGACCACGCTCATGAGGTCGTCGTAGTCCTGTCCCGGATAGGCGTTCTCGATCAGGTTGGCGAACTCGGTTCCGTAGCTGGTGCTGCCGCGCGGGTTGGAATAAACCACCACGTACCCGGCTGCTGCATACAACTGGATCTCCGGCGCAAACCACGGTCCGTACGCATCAAAAGGACCGCCATGGATTTCCAGAAGCATTGGATACTTCCTGGCTGGATCAAATCCGGGTGGGGTGACGATCCAGGCCTGGATGTCGCGGCCGTCGGCGGATGACTTCACCGTGATTTCCTCCACCTTGCCTAGCGTGACATGGTCGAGCAGGTTGGCATCGAGATTGGTCAGCATGCGGCTGCTGCCACCGGAAGACGTCACCGCGAGGTTGGCGGGGCTGCTCGTAGTGCCGCTGGTGAATGCGATTTTTCCGTTGGCTGCGGAGAAACTGCCGGCTACGTATGGCCTGCCGATCTCGGTTCCGCCAAGTTCGCAATTGAGTCGCTTGACCGCACCGCCCGAGGCCGCGATCCAACCCAGGCAGCCGCGGCCGTGGCCAGTGAACTGCAGCCAGAGTCCGCGGTTGCCATCCCAGGAAATGGCATCGATGTTGAAATCGAAGGAGCTGGTCAGGCTGCGCGCGTTGCTTGCATCGGCGTTGCCGATATTGAGCTGCATGGCCTGGTAGGGATGGCGCTTGTCGTCGAATCCGAGCCAGGCCAAATGCCTGCCGTCCGCAGATAGAGCGGGCGCGCGGTCGGGGCCTGCTCGCTCAGTCAGTCGGGTCACCGATCCATCGGCAAGACTGACCCGGTACAGCTCACTGTCGATTGGCTGGTATTCCCAGTCATCGCTCAGGTTGGCGGAGACGATCAGTGACTGGCCATCATGTGACCAGATCGGCCGGCCATCGAAATTGTGCTTGCCCTGGGTGACCTGGCGTGCCGGGCCACCGTCGCTGGAGATGACGAACACGTGGGTGTAGCCGGGGTCCACGTAACCGCCCCCGTCCATGCGATAGATCACCCGATTGATGACCTTGACCGGCGCCGCCCACTTTGCACCCTCTGGTGCCTTGGGCATGCTGGCCAGCGGCGCGTCTTCGGCATCCACCTGCATGGTGAAGGCCAACCAGCGGCCATCCGGTGACCAGACAAGATTCTCCGGCGCTTCGGTAAGGCCGGTGAGTTGCGCATCCTGGCCACCGTCGAGCCAATGCATCTGGATCTGGGCAGAACCTTCCGAGGCGGCAACATAGGCAATGCGCCGGCCATCCGGAGACCACACCGGATTGAAGCCGCTGCCTGCGAGCGGCCGATGGTTGCGTCCATCGGCGTCTGTCATCCACAGACTGCTTTGCTTGCGGTCCTGCATCACGCTGAAACCCATGCGCTGATAGACGATGCGGTTTCCATCGGGAGAAATCTGTGGGTTGTCCACCCATTGCAAGGCAAACACATCCATCGGCTCGAACGGTCGCGCCTGCGAGGTGGCAGGGAAGGCGAGCAGGCCGCTTGCGCA
Organism: Gammaproteobacteria bacterium; assembly: GCA_004295005.1. GTDB lineage: Bacteria > Pseudomonadota > Gammaproteobacteria > Xanthomonadales > Rhodanobacteraceae > Dokdonella. Next base: position 6,328 of record SHNG01000075.1, on the reverse strand, counting down.
GACGCCAAGACACGCAGCAATGATTCGTTGCATCGGGAACCTACCTGGCTGGGGCGGAAGCGGCGATTCTGGCGCGAAGGCCCGCGTCTGGCCAGTGACGAAAGTTTGAACAGGCTTCCCGCCATCCAATCGGCTTCGCGCTGCTGCCGACAACCCCCCGCGCCCGCCGCCCGCCAGGCACGCGGGATTGTGCGCCGTGTCTTTTCTTATGTGGGCTTGCATGACTAGACTCGCGCGACCGCGATCCGCACCCGCGACGCGCTCAGCGACCCAGATCGCCGGTACGCCGGCTTGCAGGCAGCGAGGGGAATCGTGCAACCCACCGATATCCGTGATCCGAATTATTTTCACAAGGTTGTCGATTGCCAATGGGCGTGTCCCGCCCACACTCCCGTCCCCGAGTACATTCGCCTGATTGCGGCAGGGCGCTACGCCGATGCCTACATGGTCAACTGGAAGTCGAATGTCTTTCCCGGAATCCTAGGCCGCACCTGTGATCGGCCCTGCGAGCCCGCCTGTCGCCGTGGTCGCGTCGAGGAGAACAACGGCGAGAAACCCGAACCCGTGGCCATCTGTCGGCTCAAGCGCGTGGCGGCTGACAACGAGGGCGATGTGCAGGCGCGCATGCCGAAGCCGGCAACCACACGCAATGGCAAGCGCATTGCCTGCATCGGAGCAGGGCCAGCCTCACTGACCGTGGCGCGCGATCTGGCGCCTCTCGGTTATGAGGTGACCGTGTTCGAAGCCGATCCCAAGGGCGGCGGCTTCATGCGGACCCAGGTGCCACGCTTCCGCTTGCCGGAATCGGTGATCGACGAGGAAGTCGGTTACATCCTTGATCTTGGCGTGACCCTCAAGAGCAACCAGCGCATCGAATCCATGCGCGCCATGCTCGGGCAGGGCTTTGATGCCATCTTTGTTGGCACCGGCGCGCCGCGCGGTCGAGCGCTGGAATTGCCGGGATCCAGCGAGGCGGCGGCATCCATCCACATTGGCATCGACTGGCTCGCCTCGGTGTATTTCGGTCACATCAAGAAGGTTGGCAAGCGCGTGATCGTGCTTGGTGGCGGCAACACGGCCATGGATTGCTGTCGATCCGCACGCCGGTTGGGCGGTGAGGATGTCAAGGTGATCGTGCGTTCCGGTTTCGACGAAATGAAGGCTTCACCGTGGGAGAAGGAAGACGCCGCGCACGAGGGCATCCCCATCCTCAACTATCTGGTGCCCAAGGCCTACGTGCACGAAAACGGCAAGCTGGTCGGCATGAATTTCGAGAAAGTTCGCGCCGAATACGACGAGCGTGGTCGACGCAAGCTGGTGCCCGCCGGTGAAGCGGAACAGTTCTTCGCCTGCGATGAAGTGCTGGTGGCAGTGGGTCAGGAGAACGCGTTCCCCTGGATCGAGCGCGACATCGGCATCGCGTTCAATGAATGGGGCATGCCGGTGGTCGATGCCGTCACCCATCAGTCCAGCCTGCCGAATGTGCTGTTCGGCGGCGATGCCGCGTTCGGGCCCAAGAACATCATCTGGGCGGTGGCGCATGGGCACGAGGCGGCGGTGTCGATTGATCGCCTGCTGTCCGGTTTGAATCCGGTGGAACGCCCGGCGCCTGCGGTCGAGGTGATCTCGCAGAAGATGGGCATACACGAATGGAGCTACGACAACGACATTTCGCGCGATGACCGCTTCAAGGTGCCGGTGCTGCCATTGGAGAAGGCCCTGACCAGCATCACCCTGGAAGCGGAGCTCGGTTTCGATGCGGCCACTGCATGGAAAGAGGCGCAACGCTGCCTCAATTGCGACGTGCAAACCGTGTTCACCGACTCGGCATGCATCGAGTGTGATGCCTGCGTGGACATCTGCCCGATGGATTGCATCAGCTTCACCGGCAATGGCGATGAGGCTGAATTGCGCACCCGGCTCACGGCGCCTGCGCTCAACCTCGAGCAGTCGCTGTATGTCTCCGGCCCGCTGAAGACGCAGCGCGTGATGGTCAAGGACGAGGATGTCTGCCTGCACTGCGGGCTGTGCGCGGAACGCTGCCCGACCGGAGCATGGGACATGCGCAAGGTGCTCATGGAGATGACCCACGCCAATTCGCCGTGCGCAAAGGCATCGCGCAAGCAGGAGGTCGCATGAGAGCGATCACTGCCAGCAACGACTTCGTGATCAAGTTTGCCAATGTCAATGGCTCGGGTTCCGCATCCGCCAACGAACTGTTTGCCAAATCGATCCTGCGCATGGGCGTGCCGGTCAGCCCGCGCAACATCTTTCCATCCAATATCCAGGGCTTGCCCACCTGGTACGAAGTGCGGGTCACCGAACAGGGCTGGATCGGACGTCGCGGCGGCGTCGATTTCATGGTTGCCATGAATCCGCAAACCTGGGATGCCGACCTCAAGGAAATCGAACCCGGCGGTTACCTGTTTTATGACAGCAGCAAGCCGATGCCGAAATCGCGGTTTCGCGAAGAGGTGAACGTGATCGGCATGCCGCTCACTACCATCTGCAACGCAACCTATTCGGATCCGCGCCAGCGCCAGTTGTTCAAGAACATCATGTACGTGGGCGCCATTGCGCATCTGCTGGGGATGGAGATCGAGGTCATCGAGACCCTGATCGGCGAGCAGTACAAGGCCAAGGCCAAGCTGCTCGATGCCAATGTGAATGCCCTGCACCTCGGGCGTGATCACGCGCGTGAGCATCTCGCTCCCATTGGCCTGCGCGTGCAGCGTGCCGACAACGTGGGCGACAGGATCTTCATTGATGGCAACAGCGCTGCCGCGCTGGGTTGCGTGTATGGCGGTGCCACGGTATGCGCGTGGTATCCGATCACGCCGTCCTCATCCCTGGCCGAGGCGTTTCAATCGTATTGCCAGAAACTGCGCGTTGACCCGGTTACCGGCAAGAACCGATTTGCCATCATCCAGGCCGAGGACGAGATCGCCTCCATCGGCATCGTCACCGGCGCAGGCTGGAATGGCGCGCGCGCGTTCACCACAACATCCGGCCCCGGCGTGTCGCTGATGAACGAGTTCATTGGTCTGGCCTACTTTGCCGAGATTCCGGTAACCATCATCGACGTGCAGCGCGGTGGTCCATCCACCGGCATGCCGACCCGCACCCAGCAGTCCGACCTGGTCGCGGCTGCCTATGCATCTCACGGGGACACCAAGCACGTCATGTTGTTGCCGGAAGACCCGCACGAGTGCTTCGAGTTTTCCGCGCAGGCACTGGACCTGGCCGACCGCCTGCAAACCCCGGTTTTCGTGATGACCGACCTCGACATCGGCATGAACCAGCGCCTGTGCGAGCCGTTCCGCTGGGACGATGCGCGCGTCTACGACCGCGGCAAGGTGATGAGCGCGGAAGAACTCGAAGCGGGCAGGGACTTCGGTCGCTACAAGGATGTCGATGGTGATGGCATCCCATATCGCACCTATCCGGGCACGCATCCGACCAAGGGCAGTTATTTCACGCGCGGCACCTCGCGCGATCCGTATGCGCGCTACTCCGAACGCGGGCCCGACTACATCTACAACATGGAGCGTCTGCTGAAGAAGTGGGATACCGCCAAGGCGCTGGTGCCGCAACCGGTCTTTCGCGCGGCGCGCAGCAATGCCAGTTTTGGCGCCATCCATTTCGGCTCGACCAGCCCGGCCATGGCGGAGGCCATCGCCACGCTTGAGACACACGATCTGCACCTGGATACGCTCAGGCTGCGTGCGTTTCCGTTCCCCGAGTCGGTGCGCCAGTTTGTGCTCAGCCACGAACAGGTGTTTGTCATCGAACAGAACCGCGATGCGCAACTGCGCTCCCTGCTGATCAACGAATTCGATCTCGACCCGGCGCGCATCGTGCCGATCCTGCATTACGACGGAACGCCCATCACGGCCCGATTCATCGTGCGCGCCATTCGCGAACGCATGCGCGGAGTCAACATGGGTGCCCACGTCGCGGAGATACCTGCATGACCTACATCGCCAAGCCCGGGCTGCGCCACCCGACCCTGCAAAAGAATGCGCTCTGCCTGACCCGACGTGACTACGAAGGCAAGATCTCCACCCTGTGTGCCGGTTGTGGTCACGACTCGATCTCCGCAGCCATCATCCAGGCCTGCTGGGAACTCAACATCGAACCGCATCGGGTGGCCAAGTTGTCGGGCATCGGTTGCAGTTCCAAAACGCCGGACTACTTCCTCGGCCAGTCACACGGGTTCAACACCGTGCACGGGCGCATGCCCTCGGTTTTGACCGGCGCCAACCTCGCCAATCGTGAACTGCTCTACATGGGTGTTTCAGGTGATGGCGACTCCGCATCCATCGGCATGGGCCAGTTCATCCACGCCATGCGTCGCGGCGTGAACATGGTTTACATCGTCGAGAACAACGGTGTGTATGGATTGACCAAGGGCCAATTCTCCGCAACGGCAGACCAAGGATCGGTGTCGAAGAAGGGGGTGGTCAATGCGGATTCCTCGATTGACCTGATCGGTATCGCACTGCAACTGGGTGCCACTTACGTGGCGCGCAGTTTTTCCGGTGACAAGAAGCAACTGGTGCCGCTGATCAAGGGCGCCATCCTGCACCAGGGCCCGGCCTTTCTCGATGTGATCAGCCCCTGCGTGGCGTTCAACAACCACGCCGGCAGCACCAAGAGCTATGAGTACGTGCGCGAGCACAACGATGCGGTGAACCGCATGGATGTGATTCCGGAACGCAGCGAAATCGAAGTCGATTTCGATGCAGGGCAAACCGTTGAGGTGGCCCAGCACGACGGCTCCATCCTGCGCCTGCACAAGCTGGAAGATGACTACGACCCCTGTGACCGCATTGCTGCCCGCAACTACATCGGCCAACACCATGCCCGCGGCGAAGTGGTCACCGGCCTGCTGTACGTTGATCCGGAACCCGCCGACCTGCATTCGCACCTGGGCACGATTGCCGAACCCTTGAATCGACTTGGTGCTTCGGAACTCAGCCCAGGGCAAGCCGCACTCGACAAGATCAACGCGCGCTTGCGGTGAACTGAGCTCGATCCCCGGACGACGGGCGAGGGTCATTCAAGCGCGTGCTGTGCTGCTTGAAGGGCGCTTCGCCACAGACTCAGGCACGCGCCCGCGCGTTCGGAGTGTGGTTGCGTCGAGCGAGTGCGAACACCCCAGGATTAGGCTGCAGGATTAGACTGCAAATTGAGCGTATGCCCATGATATTTGTATGAAAGTTCCCAAGCTCCACGACCGGTTGGCCGTGTTAGGCTGCGGGAATAGGTTTCACCGTGAAACCTAATAGTAGTTATACCGCACAGGGGAAACATCGTGGTATCACCGACTAAAGAACAGCAGGACGCAGCGCAACAATTTGTTGGCTTAGCTATTGAGGCTTTCAAAAGCGAAATGGGGGTACACGCGGAGACCGCAATTGCGGGCACTGCGCGTATGGCTGGTACGTTCTTGTTTCGGTCGTTCGGATTTCCGCTCGCTTCAATTCAGCCGGGCCAAGCGGTACTCTCCGACGCAGCAAACGAGCAAGGGCCAAAACTCATTCAGGCCTTGGGCAGCGTGTTGGCCCATATTGGCGTCGCACTCGACAGGGCGAAGCTCGGGGCAAGCAAAGAACCTGAGCATCAGCCGCAGTTGGACTTTCTGGCAACTCAGAAACAGCTAGAGCCCACGTTCTCACGGGCCATGCAGGCTCTTGGCCTTTCTTATCTGCAAGCAGCAGAGTCTGCCGCCATTGCAACGGCCATCCTCATCAAGCAATGCGTGCCCGTGCTTGACCCAAACCTTGCCTTTGGCATCGCCGCGTATGGGTTCGTCGAGGGCTCCAAAACGGCGCCAGATCCTGTGGTCTTGGGGAGCGGTGCGGTATAACTATTCGGTCAACCGGACGCAAACCCGCTGCGCGGGTTCGCGCCGGTCACCTCAAGCGTTAGGCCGCGCAGAGAGATCATCCAGAAACCAGAAACCAGGACACCCAGAAACCAGGACACCCAGAAACCAGGACACCCAGAAACCAGGACACCCAAAATTTGCCAGTCAGCCGAATGAGAAACCAGGACACCGTGAGAAACCAGGACACCCAAAATTTGCCAGTCAGCCGAACGCAGCACTGAAGGCGGGCGGGCAGCCCCAGGATGGTGGTGAGCTACGGAGAATCAGGGGAATTGCGCGATGAATTCGTCGCTTTCGGGGCGACTGATATGCCCCGATTGTCGCCAAACTGCGCAATCAAGCAGCAGCGTTCGCTCACGAAGTGAGCAGGTTCCGTTTTACGGATCCGGTGTGGCTCAGGTGGCGTGACTTCGCATCAACAGCTGGGCGCTGCCG
>SHNG01000148.1 GCA_004295005.1 Gammaproteobacteria bacterium | reverse complement strand
AGATCATTCAATCCACGGGCCTTTCACCCGCCACCAGCAACCTTTCGTCGCCAGCGAGCCGCACATCATACAACCAATTTCCTGACCGTCAACACCCCAAATCGGTCTTCCTTCACCCCAACCTGCCCTGAGTGCAACCACATCCCGCCAAATCTGGCACCAGCCCTTCAGGGGGCGCGCATGCTAACCGCAGACACGGTATTGCGGAAGAGGCGGCGACGAGGATTCCACGCGCTCTCGAGATTGCGGCATCTCCCGCGTCAAGTCGCCGCGCATCGCATGTTCGCAAGCCAAGCCGCATCGATACGGAACCAGCATTGCGAACTCGTCTACGGCTGGCGAGCCTTCAAGCGGAACAAAGACCTTCATGACCTCCTCCTCGCCCTCGCGGGCCTTCGTGTGGAGAAGTCCAGTCAAGCATTGCGTGTTGGCTTGCCCATGGCGAAATGGGGCAGAAGCAGGGCAAAGTCGGTCGAAGGCCCGTCGCAGGACCGCAGCGAGGAATGCAGGACCGATCAGACCTCGATCATTTCGAAATCGGATTTGGTTACGCCACAGTCCGGACAGGTCCAGGTTTCCGGAACATCTTCCCAACGCGTGCCGGGCGCGATGTTGTCATCCGGCCACCCTTCGGCCTCCTTGTAGAGAAGTCCGCACACCACACACATGAAGGTTCGAAAGGCTGTATCGGTCGAAGACATCGGGATCCAACTGCAGGATTGGGAGCGCTGCGCGCACTGGACTTATGATTGTCTCAGCTTGCCCACCCCACGCAAAGTAGACAGCCGCGCTGCCGTGAATTTTCCCAGCAAGGGTTTGTACGCCATCACCAACGGACCGCGCGCCGATCTGCAGGCGGCCGTTGCGGCGGCCATTGCCGGAGGCGCCAGGGTTGTGCAGTACCGTGACAAAACCCACGATCCGATCCGTCGGCACGAGGAAGCATCCTCACTCGCGCGGCTTTGCGCTGGCGCGGGAATCCCGCTCATCATCAACGATGATGCCAGGCTTGCACTGGAATGCGGTGCCGACGGAGTCCATCTTGGAGCCGACGACATCGATGTGCGCGCGGCGCGTTCGCTGCTTGGAACGTCGGCGCTGATCGGCGTTTCCTGCTACGACTCGATCGAACGGGCACGGGAAGCGGTCGCGGAAGGCGCAAACTATGTCGCGTTTGGCGCGTTCTTCCCGACCGGTACCAAGCCACTGGCACGACGCGCAAACAAGGATCTGCTGAGCGAAGCCCGTGAACTGCCGATTCCAAAAGTGGCCATTGGTGGCATCACCCCCGAGAACGCAGGAGCCCTGATCCAGAGCGGTGCCGACTTGATCGCCGTCGTCTCCTCGCTGTTTTCCGCAACCGACATCAGCGCATGTGCCAGGCGATTTTCCAGACTATTTACGACAGCAAAGAGCAATCCATGAACACCAACCACTCCCTGTTCGCCCGCGCCAGGAACCTGATGCCGGGCGGCGTCAATTCTCCCGTTCGCGCGTTCAAGTCGGTCGGCGGCGAACCGTTCTTCACTCGCAAGTCAGAAGGACCCTGGCTGTGGGATGTCGAGGGCAAGCGCTATATCGACTATGTCGGCTCCTGGGGACCGATGATCGTCGGCCACAACCATCCTGCGGTGCGCGCTGCCGTGCAGTCCGCTATCGCGGATGGCTTGTCATTCGGCACGCCGTGTCCCGCCGAAGTCGCGATGGCGGAGACCATTACCCGACTCATGCCATCCATGCAGATGTCACGCATGGTCAATTCGGGTACTGAAGCCACGATGTCGGCGATCCGGCTGGCGCGGGGATTCACCGGCAGACCGCGCATGGTGAAGTTCGAGGGTTGCTATCACGGTCACGGCGATGCCTTTCTGGTGAAAGCCGGCTCGGGCGCGTTGACCTTAGGCATGCCGACATCCCCAGGCGTGCCACCGGCGATGGCCGACCTCACCCTGACCTTGCCGTTCAATGATTTCGACGCCGCAACACACATGTTCGAAAAGGTCGGCCGCGAGATTGCCGCGCTGATCGTGGAACCCGTACCCGGCAACATGAACTGCATCCTTCCGCGAACGGGCTATCTGAAACATTTGCGAGAACTCTGCACGCATTACGGCGCACTTCTCATCTTTGATGAAGTGATGACCGGGTTCCGGGTTGCCCTCGGCGGTGCCCAGCAACACTACGGGGTCGTGCCTGATCTCACCACCCTGGGAAAAATCATCGGCGGCGGCATGCCGGTGGGCGCCTACGGCGGACGGCGCGAAATCATGGAGCAGATCGCGCCCAGCGGACCGATTTACCAGGCGGGCACATTGAGTGGCAATCCGGTGGCGATGGCGGCTGGCCTGGCCATGCTGGAACTGATCCAGGCGCCCGGTTTCCACGCCGAACTCGGTCGACGCACCCAGCTTCTGACTGACGGATTGCAGGCCATGGCGGACGGCGCCGGCATCGCGTTCAGTACCAACCGGATCGGCGGCATGTTCGGTCTCTTCTTCAGCGGGCAAAAGGTGGAGACTTTCGCCCAAGCCACGTCCTGTGACAGCAACCGCTTCAACCAGTTCTTCCACGCCATGCTTGAACGCGGGGTCTATCTGGCACCATCCGCGTTCGAAGCGGGATTCATGTCGATGGCGCACAGTGAAGAGATCATCGCCGAAACCCTGCGAGCGGCACGCGACGCATTTGCCCAATTGCCGAGGTAAGCCGCTACCCGGTGCAGGCGCACCAAGTCACGGCGAAGACAATGGGCAAATAGACTGCTCCAGGGTGTCTGCGCGCAAGCCCGGGTCAATGGCCTGGGCCGCGGCAGTTTCCGCACCCGCGATCGCCTGGGGCAGATAGCTGGCAATGAACCCATCCAGGACCGGATTGCAGTTGTCCGTCGTTGAGTAGCTGATGATATCCACCGTGGGCGTCTGCATGTCTTCGGTATGCACACCGTCAGTTCCATCAACCTGCATCAGATAGTCAAGCTGATAGGCGAGCACGACGTTTGTCAGGTTGATGGTGCAGGCTCCGAATACCGTGGTGGTCAAGGGGATGGCAATATCGCCGGTCGAGCCGGGTGCATTGAAATCACCCGCCTGGAAATTGCCGGCAAAGGCGCCGGATCCAAGCACCACCGGGCACCCATCAACACCAGATCCGCACCCGTTTGAAATGGCGCAGACGGTGTAGCCGACACCCTGTTCGACTCCGGCCTGGGATGGGATGCATGCGGTGGTGCCATCGATGCTGGCTTCCATGGACTGCAGGAACTGCGGTTTCGAGACAGCGTCCACCCAGCAGGTTTCAAAGCCCTGATGGAAGACGAGATTTCCAGCAAACGCACGATCAGCCGCCGCCTGGAAGAACACGAACAGCAGACCAGACACAATCACCTTCGACATCTGCAACTCCCCGTTTCCAGTTTTGAGACACATCTGCAATCACTCGACCGAAGTCAGTCCAGAAACAGATCCGGCAACAAGTCTTGCCCGGGCGCGACCGCATAGCTCGAAAAATCGGCGATGCCGCACTGGGCAAGAACTTCCTCATCAATCAGGAATCCGCCCGTCCGCTCGTGACTCGGGCTGGTCAGGATGGCATGCGCGGCATCCGCGACAATCCCCGGTTTGCGTGCGTTTTCGCGATTGACTCCCGGAATCATGTTCAGTGCATCCGTCGCGATTACCGTACGCGGCCACAGCGCGTTTACGGCGATTCCGAGACTGCGAAATTCCTCCGCCATGCCGAGCACGCACATGCTCATTCCGTACTTGGCCATGGTGTAGGCCACATGCGGGGCGAACCATTTGCGATTCATGTCCAGCGGCGGAGACAACATCAGGATGTGCGGATTGGCCGCCTTCTGCAGGTGTGGAAGGCAAGCCTGCGAGCACAGGAACGTGCCGCGCGCGTTGACCTGGTGCATGAGGTCGTAGCGCTTCATCGGGGTGTCAGCGACGCCTCGCAGCCAGATGGCGCTGGCATTGTTCACCAGTATGTCGATGCCACCAAAATGCTCGACCGCAGACGCAACGGCGGTGCGAACCTCGTCTTCCTCGCGGATATCGCATTGCAGCGCAAGTGCGCGTCCACCCGCTGCCTCGATAGCCGCAGCCGCGGTGTGAATGGTGCCAGGCAATTTCGGGTTGGCCACCGCGCTTTTTGCCGCGATCACGATATTGGCGCCATCGCGAGCCGCACGCAGGCCGATTTCCAAGCCGATGCCGCGGGAAGCCCCGGTGATGAATACGGTCTTGCCTTTGAGACTTTTCACGCGGGCTCCTTCAGGCATCCTGGAATCGCGGCAACCACTGCATCAGGTGGCTGAGGCGATCCAGCGGATCGGCAATCTGCAACAACAATTGTCGCTCGGACACGGCTAGCGGGAGCGCCTCGGCAAGCCGAAAGCCAACCCACGCGCTCTCATCATAGCGAGACTGCTCATGCTGCGCGAAGGCCGCACCCGCCCGTTCGTGATAGCGGGAAAGTATGGTGGCAAGCAGACCAAACTCCGGCGGAACGGGCAGGACAGGGTCCGGTTCCAGCATGTCCACGTCGGCGTGGAGCAATCCGTTGCTTCGCACATGCGTGGATCGCACGCGAAAGCGCGCTTCACCGCGCGCGAGGATGCCAAGCAGGCCGTCTTCCAGGACATTGAAATCCACGATCCGCGCCAGGGTGCCGATGGCAGCGGACGATGTCGGCCCACGTCCGTCATCGCTCCCCAGCATGAGACAGATTCCAAAACCCCTGTCCCCTCGCGCGCAATCGCGGATCATGTCGAGGTAGCGTGGCTCGAAGATGCGCAGGGAGATTTCCCCACCCGGAAACAGGACCGCAGGCAGCGGGAACAGAGGCAGCGTGGTCACCGATGCATCCCGAACTGCCCGAAATGCCGAACCCGATCCTTCATGACGCATCAGGCATCCCTATCGAGGCCGCTTCAACGCTCATGCAGGAGTCCTGCGAAACGCACCGGCGCACCTTCAAAGCCACCATTCGACATGAACACGACATGGTCGCCTTCGCGCACGACCGAGTTCAGCAGGCCCAGAAGCTCATCGACGGAGCCAGCGGCACGCGCCCTTCCCTGCAATGCATCCATCACCGCCTGGGCATCCCAGGGAAGCTCGGGGCGTTTGAGGAACACGACCTGATCGGCGTCGACCAGCGATGGCGCCAGTTGCGCTGCATGCGCACCCAGTCGCATGGAGTTGGATCGCGGTTCCAGCGCAACCACGATGCGCGCGCGGCCCACGCGTGCACGCAATCCCTGCAATGTTGTCGCAATCGCCGTCGGATGGTGGGCGAAATCGTCATACACGGTGACGCCAGCGTGTACGGCGATGGTTTCCATGCGTCGCTTCACGCTGCGAAACCCCGCAAGCGCAGGAAGCACCGCCGCCACATCGACTCCGGCGGCGTGCACTGCGGCGAGTGCTGCCAAGGCATTCATCACATTGTGGCGCCCGAGCAGGGACCAGCTCGCAACGCCAACGACCCTGCCCTCGTGCTGCACCTCGAAGCGCGATCCATCAGCGACCAACAATCGCGCGCGCCAATTCCCGGCATCGATGCCGAAGCTGTCCACGGGCGTCCAGCAACCCATCCCGAGCACTTCCGCCAGGTGCGCGTCTTCGGCATTGACGATGACGCGACCGTTGCCGGGAACGATGCGCATCAACTGGTGGAATTGGCGCTGGATCGCCGCGACATCCGGAAAGATGTCGGCATGGTCAAACTCCAGGTTGTTGAGCACGGCAATCGATGGCCGGTAGTGCACGAACTTCGAACGCTTGTCGAAGAACGCGGTGTCGTATTCGTCGGCTTCGATAACGAAGGACTCGCCATTTCCAAGGCGTGCCGACCATTCGAAATTGCCCGGCACACCGCCGATCAGGAATCCCGGCTGTCGCCCTGCGCTCTCCAGCAGCCAGGCGAGCAGCGATGTCGTCGTGGTCTTGCCGTGCGTACCCGCGACGGCCAGCACCTGGCGCGAACCCAACACCGCCTCGCCCAGCCATTGCGGACCAGAAACATGGGCAAGCCGATGATTGAGCATGTGTTCGATCATCGGGTTGCCACGCGACAAGGCATTCCCAACGATGATTCGTTCGGTGGCGGCAGCCAGATGTGCGGGTTGGTAGCCGGATTTGAGGCGAATGCCGAGGGCTTGCAGTTGATCGCTCATCGGCGGATAGACATTGGCGTCACTGCCATCCACCTCGTGCCCAAGCTCACGCGCAAGCGCGGCAATGCCGCCCATGAAGGTGCCGCAGATACCCAGGATATGAAGTTTCATCCTGCCAGTTTAGCCCGCGCACGCTTCATGCGGGCGCTGCAAACAGGATGCGACTCAGGGCAAAGTCGGCTACCGTCCAGGCCATGGCCAGGGAAAAGCCGAGCCAGTACGGCGCATTGATGGCGTGCCGCAGGACGAATCCGTCCACCGCAATCTTCCAGACCAGCACCAGCAGTCCAAGCCATGCAACAAGCGCCTGTACCGGCGAGACGGCGGATTGCTCAGCTGGCGCGTCGCCAAACAGCAGGGCAAGCGGAACAATGAGCAGGGAAAACACGATCGAGCAGGCAACCAGCGCGCTGGCCGTCTGCACGTAGCGACTGGCAAATCCACAAATGCGCAGGGCCAGCCAGCACAGCGACAGCAACAAGCCAGTCGAGAAAAAGCTGCGACCCAATGCCGCCTCGCTCACACCGAGCAGTTCCGCGGAAGCAAGGTCAAGGGCAATGCTGGCGATCAGCAAGCCAACCAGAAGCGATGGACGATAGGGGATGTCCTGTGGTCCACCGCGGAATCGGCACAAGTCGATGACGATGGGCAGCAAGCCGGCAATGCTCATGCTCAGTGCGTTTTCCCGGGGAAGCAGCAGGCCGACTTTCCGAAATTCCCGCCTTGGCAGCCGGTCTCGAAAGGGCTCAAGCGACTGCGCACCCATGTGCTGCCATTCGACAACGCGCTCAGGCAGGCAGGGCCGCAAGAATGCGCTGGAACACGGTGTCCAGCTCACCGACTCCATCAACCGTGGCCAGCTTGCCGATTGCAGCAAAATGATCCGCCACCGGTGCTGTCTGCTCGGCATAGACACGCAGGCGTGCGCGCACCGTCTCCGGTGTATCGTCCAGGCGACCCTCGGCAGCCGCCCTGCCCGCGATGCGCTCGACGATCAATTCGCTTGGCACGTCGAGCTTGACGGCCACGTCCAGGGGTTGGCGGATCCGATCGAGCAAGGACTCCAGCGCCGAACATTGCGCGAGGTTGCGGGGGTAGCCATCGAGAATGAAACCGCCGCTGGCATCGGACTGGCTGATGCGTTCTTCCAGCATGCCGAGCACGATGTCATCGGAAACCAGGCCACCGGCGTCCATCACGGCCTTGGCCTTGAGTCCGAGCGGCGTACCCGCCTTGACGGCTGCCCGCAACAGATCCCCGGTGGAGATATGCGGGACACCCAACGAGGTTTTCAGCATGGCCGCCTGGGTGCCTTTGCCCGAACCGGGCGCGCCGAGTAGCACGAGTCGCATAGTGTTCCTTCGCATTGCCGGCGAACGCGGAAAAACCGCGACGCTGCGCTAAACTTTGATGTGAAAACCCCGGACAAAGCTATCTGTTGCGGCTGGTGCAGTCAAACCGGCCACTTCCCCTTTCCCTCGACCCAAGGATCCCTCTCGATGCAAGGCAACCTCCTGTATGCGCAATCCGGTGGCGTCACCGCCGTCATCAACGCCAGCGCCTGCGCGGTCATCGAGACGGCGCGCAAGCACAAGGTCCGCGTGCTGGCCGCACGCAACGGCATCATCGGTGCACTGCGCGAGGAGTTGATCGATACCTCGAAGGAGTCTGCCAGCGCCATTGCGGCATTGCGCCACACGCCGGGCGGTGCGTTTGGATCCTGCCGCTTCAAGCTCAAGTCGATCGAGCAGAGCCGCGCCCAGTACGAACGCCTGATCGAGGTGTTCCGTGCCCACGACATCCGCTGGTTCCTCTACAACGGTGGCAACGACTCGGCGGACACCGCCAACAAGATCTCACAGGTCGGCAAGGCCCTGGGGCATCCGCTGACGGTGGTCGGCATCCCGAAAACCGTGGACAACGACCTGGCCGTCACCGATTGCTGCCCCGGCTTTGGCTCGGTCGCCAAGTACACCGCCGTATCCGTGCTCGAAGCCAGCCTTGACGTGGCTTCGATGGCCGAATCCTCGACCAAGGTGTTCGTCATGGAGGTGATGGGCCGGCACGCGGGGTGGATCGCAGCGGCCGCGGGGCTGGCCGGAAAATCGGCAGACGAAGCGCCGCACATCATCCTGTTTCCCGAAATCCCGTTTGATGAGGAAGCCTTCCTCGTCCGCATCAAGGCCACGGTGGAGCGGGTGGGTTGGTGTACCGTGGTGGTTTCGGAAGGCGTACGCAACAAGGATGGCAAATTCCTTTCCGAAGTCGGCACCCGCGATGCCTTTGGTCACGCCCAGTTGGGCGGCGTTGCCCCGCTGCTGGCCGCTCTGGTCAAGCAAAAGCTCGGCTACAAGTACCACTGGGCCATGCCCGACTACCTGCAACGCTCGGCCCGACACATCGCCTCGAAAACCGATGTCGAGCACGCTTACGCCGTTGGCAAGGCCGGCGTCGAATACGCTTTGGCCGGGCACAATGCCGTGATGCCGGTGATCGTGCGTACCTCTGATGCCCCGTATCGCTGGAAGATCGAGCCGGCTCCCTTGGACAAGGTGGCCAATCACGAAAAAACACTGCCGAAATCGTTCATCCGTCGCGATGGTTACGGCATCACCGAAGCGGCCCGCCGCTACCTGGAACCCCTGATCCGTGGAGAAGGAGCGCCTCCGTCCGGCCGTGATGGCCTGCCGAAATACGTGCGCCTGAAAAACATCGCGCTCAAGCAGAAACTGGCTCCCTACAAGATCAGCGACGCTTGAAGGGATTCGTTGCGACTCAGGTGCAGACCCGCGCAGGCTTCTAGGCAAAAACAAGCGTCCTTCCACACATTTCGGCTGGTTCGAACAACTTCGGACCATCCGCATGCTGCGCCGCAATAATGCCGTGTCCGCAGCGGGGCGGCTATACTCCTCGGGTTTGTGGGCCCCCCGTTTATTCCTCGTACCGCCTGTTTTCTGGGAGAGATAAATGTTGCAGCAACACGGCTTGTTGTTTTCACTCATCTGCGCAGGGCTTGCCATTGTCTATGGCGCCTGGTCGATTCGCTGGATACTGGCCAAGCCAGCCGGCAATGAACGCATGCAGGAGATCGCCGCAGCCATCCAAGTGGGCGCGCGTGCCTATCTCAATCGCCAGTACATGACCATTTCGGTGGTTGGCGTTGTGCTGTTTGTCATCATGGGCTTTGCCCTGGACTGGCAGACGGCGGTCGGCTTCGCGGTCGGCGCGTTCCTCTCGGGACTCGCCGGATATATCGGCATGAATGTTTCGGTGCGTGCCAACGTGCGTACGGCGGAAGCCGCGCGCAGCGGCATCGCTGCCGCCTTGGCGGTTGCCTTCCGCGGCGGTGCCATCACTGGCATGCTGGTGGTTGGCCTGGGACTGCTCGGTGTGGCCGGCTACTACGTGCTGTTGTCCCGCCTTGGCTATTCGGCGGGTGACAGCCTGCATGCATTGATCGGCCTCGCCTTCGGCTCATCCCTGATCTCGATCTTTGCGCGACTGGGTGGCGGCATCTTCACCAAGGGTGCCGACGTCGGCGCGGACCTGGTGGGCAAGGTTGAAGCCGGCATTCCGGAAGACGATCCGCGCAACCCGGCAGTGATCGCCGACAACGTGGGTGACAACGTGGGTGACTGTGCCGGCATGGCCGCCGACCTGTTCGAAACCTATGCGGTGACGCTGATCGCAACCATGCTGCTTGGCGGCGTCATGTTCGCCGGCAACCCGAATGCCGTGCTCTATCCGATCGTGCTCGGCGGCGTATCCATCATTACCTCGATTGTCGGCACATTTTTCGTCAAGACCAGCGCCGGCGGCAAGATCATGAATGCCCTGTACAAGGGCGTGATTGTTTCGGCGCTGTTGTCGGCGATTGCTTTCTGGTTTGTCACCAGCGAGCTGTTCCCGGCCGGCCTCGATGTCGGCAATGGCAACGTCATGCCGGCCAGCAATCTGTTTTACTGCGGCCTGATCGGTCTGCTGCTGACCGGGGCCATGGTGGTGATCACCGAGTACTACACCGCCACCGAGTATTCGCCGGTGCGCCATGTTGCCCAGGCCTCAACCACCGGCCACGCGACCAACATCATTGCCGGTATCGGCATCTCGATGAAATCGACTGCATGGCCGGTGCTGGCCGTATGTGCGGCCATCTGGGGCGCCTACCATTTCGGCGATCTCTATGGCATTGCGGTTGCCGCCACTGCCATGCTGTCGATGACCGGCATGATCGTGGCCCTGGATGCCTATGGCCCGATCACGGACAACGCCGGCGGTATTGCCGAGATGGCCGAGTTGCCATCCGAGGTGCGCGCCGTCACCGACCCGCTGGATGCCGTGGGCAATACCACCAAGGCGGTGACCAAGGGCTATGCCATCGGCTCGGCCGGCCTCGCCGCACTGGTGCTGTTTGCCGACTACACGCACAAGCTGGGCGTGGAACATCCGGGCAACATCTACACCTTCGACATTTCCAACCACTACGTGATCATCGGCCTCTTGATCGGCGGCCTGATCCCCTACCTGTTCGGTGCCATGGCGATGGAAGCGGTCGGTCGCGCCGCTGGCAGTGTGGTCGAGGAGGTTCGTCGCCAGTTCCGTGAAATCAAGGGCATCATGGAAGGCAAGACCAAGCC
>SHNG01000174.1 GCA_004295005.1 Gammaproteobacteria bacterium | reverse complement strand
TCGATTTCCAGGTCCAGGCGGGTCACGGTCATCGCGGGGCCGGCATCCACCTGCAAGCGTGCGTTCCAGGTTTCGCCGTCCTGATCGAGTTTGGACGTGAGCTTTGGGTTGTAGTAGCCGTAAGGCTCAAGCGCAGTCCGGATCTGCTGTTCGGCACGACGATACAGCCGCTGCACCTGGGCACGGCTCACCTCGCGGGATGTGTACTGCTGAAGCTCGACGGCACCCAGGATCACCGCCTGCAATTCGGGGCTGACGCCCTCAACGGTGACATTGACGCGCGCCGCCGACGCCGACGAAGCGGCCAAGCAGAGGAGCAGTGCGAGCAATCTCCGAATCGTTTTGGAAGGCAAGATGACGGCAAGCGGAAAAGGGCAGGGCATGGTGGTCTTATAGCAGGGCCGCATGAAAATCGGTGTTATTGATCAGGCCCGCAAATGCTCGGACTCGTAGAGCGCGCTTCGCTTGCAGAGCCGAGCGCGCTCCGCTTGTAGAGCCGAGCTTGCTCGGCTGTCATCTTCGGAGCGATTCCCTGTCCATCAGGCCGCTGCCTCATTGGACTGGTGCGCCACCCAGGCACCAATCAGCGCCGAGGCATAGGGAATGGCCTGTGCCGCCAGGATGCCGATCCACAGCTTGCCCTCGGTGTAGGTGATGGCATTGGAATTGATCATGCCGAAGATGCAGGCGAGCAGTGCGAGGAACATCAGCAGTTCCTCGCGCACCGAGGCAAACGCACTGGGCTTGCTGCTCAGGCGGCGGCTCTTGGCGGTGCGTACGAACTCGCCCTTCTTCTTCCACAAGCCGAGGAAAATGCCGCGCGCAATGGCGTGGCTCAGACCCATGCTGGCAATCGAGGCCATGATGGTGTCGTGCCATGAGCAAGGCACCCGCTTGCGGTACAGCACGATGCCGAACACCGCCTTGCTGACAAAGAAGCCGATGATGGGAATCAGGAACAGCTCCATCGGCAGCGAGAAGTATTTTGGCCAACCAACCATGCCAATGGTCCAGGCGATGGCCATCATGGTGAACACCAGGTGCAGGGCGTCGGCAAACCAGGAAAACCAGCCGGTCAGGAAATGGAATTTCTGGCCGCGGCTGAGCGGGCTGTCCTTGCGCGTCATCCAGCCAAAACGCGCCTTCATGATCTGCATGGCACCGAATGCCCAGCGGTAGCGCTGTGACTTGTAGGCGGTGAAATCGGCGGGTGTGAGGCCCTTGCCGAGCAGGTCGTCTACATAAACCAGGTCGTGTCCGGCGTGCATCAGGCGCAGGCCCAGTTCTGCATCTTCGCAGATGGTCCATTCAGACCAGGCGCCGGTATCGACCAGCAGATCCTTGCGTACCATGGTCATGGTGCCGTGCTGGATGATGGCATTGCGCTCGTTGCGATGGTGCATGCCGATGCGGAAGAAACCGTCATATTCCCAGGCGGTCATGCGCCGGAATGCGTTGTCCTCGAAATCGCGGTGCGCCTGCGGGCATTGCACGACAGCGATCTTGGGATCGTGGAAATAACCGGTCAGCGAACTCAACCAATCCTCGCGCACCACATAGTCGGCATCGACCACGGCCACCACTTCGGCGCGCGGATCGGTTTGTTCAAGGCCGAAATTGAGTGCGCCGGCCTTGAAGCCCTCCCACGGATTCAAATGGAAGAAGCGGAAGCGTTCGCCCAGCTTCGCGCAATGCTCCTCGACCGGTTTCCACACTTCATCGCGCTTGGTGTTGTTGTCGATCACCAGCACTTCGTAGTTCTGGTAGTCGAGTGCGGCCAGCGAATCGAGGGTGAGGATCACCATCTCCGGTGGTTCGTTGCAGCAGGCCAGGTGGATCGAGACGAACGGCTGATCGGCCGGCGGCGAGGGCTCAAGCAAATTGAAATGGCGCAGCCAGCGCGGACGCCACAGCACCTCGGTGAATTCGAAGCCGTTGATCAGCAGGATCAGGATGATGGCGATCTGCGCCGGAACCAGCAGCAGGAACATGGTCCAGTCCAGCGGGCTGAGATAAAAGGCCAGCGGCACGCTGACCGACCACACCACCACCGATGCCGAGAGCTGGATCAGGCCGAGGAAGAAGAGGATGCCGGTGACGTAAAAACGCATGAAATGACGGGCAAACCAGAACATCGGCAGGAATGCCAGCAAGCAGGCGGCGATGGCCTTGATCGGCCAGCTCGGGTCCTCGACCACCTTGCCGGTCAGCGCGAATTTCGGTTCGCGCGCGGCATTGAACATGCCCCAGTAGGCTTCGACCCGGCCGGCGAGTTCCTCCTTCCAGGGTTGGTCGATGGCTTCCATCACGTAGTAGTCGATGTTCTCGCGCTCGGCCACGTTGAACCACTCGCGCAGGAACTGTGCCTCGTCCTCGATCGAGGGTTTGGCGTACTCCTTGCGGTCACCGGCCGAAGGCCAGCCGATTTCAGCAATGACCACATGCTTGTCGGGGAACAATTCCTTGAGGCGGTGGTACTGGCCGAGGGTGAAATTGATGGCGTCCTTGCGCGGCAGTTTTTCCCAGTACGGCAACAGGTGCACGCTGATGAAATCGACGTGATCGGCCAATTCCGGATTGCGCTCCCAGACGTAGAACGGCTCCGCCGTGGAGACCGGAATCTTGAGCTGCGCGCGCGCGCGGTCGATGTAGGCGATCAACTGCTTGACGCTGATGTCGGCGCGCAGCAGCACTTCGTTGCCGACCATGGCGCGGGTGATGTTGGGATGCTTGCGCGAGAGCGCGATCAAGCCCTCAAGCTCGGTTTCGTTGTTGCGCATGCGACGGTCGATCCAGGCGCCGGCCATCACCTCCATGTCGTAGAACGCAGCGATGCGTGGAACCTGCGGACTCTCGGCCGATGAATAGGTACGCAGGCGCTTGGTGTGCTTGGAGAGCAGGCGGATATCGCTGGCCAATTCCTGTTCGCTGGGATACAGGCCAATGATCGGGCTCTGGTAGCGCTGGAATGCGTTGTAGGCGAGGCCGCCGATCTTTCCGCTCCAATCGTCGATCTGCTTGGGCCGGTTGAGGAATGCCCACAGTCCGAAATTCAGGGCAGCCACCAGCGACGCGAACATCACGGCGCGCCAGAAGGACTTTGTAACCACCTCGGAATGGGTATGGATCAAGACGGGCTCGGACGGGCAAAGCGCAGCGCGGCAGCATAGCCGAGGCCATGATGCGCCTCAACGAAAACGCACCTCCCAATTGTGGTTTTCAGTCAAGGATGGCCGCGGCCGCGTTGCGGTCGGCGTCGCCGCCGAGCAAGCCGTGCAGGCGTTGGTACTCGGCAAGCAGGTCGGGTTCAATACGGCGTGTGAGCAGCGGTTCGCACAAGGCATCGGCCAGGGCTTCGGGTGTGCAGGCGTCCTGCATCAATTCCGGTACCAGTTCGCGCCCGGCCAGATGATTGGGCAGGGAGTAGCGATCCACCTTGAGCAAGCCCAGACCCTTGACGATGCGATAGGTGAGCGGGGCAAGCCGGTAAGCGACAACCATGGGCCGCTTGGCCAGCATCGCCTCCAGCGCCGCCGTACCCGAAGCCAGCAAAACCGCATCGGAGGCAAGCATGGCGGTATGGGATTGGCCGTCGAGAATGCGGAATTCGGGACGCGGGATGCGGGACTCGGGACGCGAGACGCGGGGCTCGGGAATTGGGGCGTGAGGTTCGGCAACCGACTCGTTTGTTGTTGATGCGGAATCGCTGGGGTTTACATTGCTCTTCCCGCGTCCCGCGTCCCGCATCCCGACTCCCGAGCCTTTGAGCATCTGCTCGAAAGCATCGCGGCATGCCGCGCTGGCCATCGGCGCAATCACATGCAGATTCGGAATGTCTTCGGCAAGCAGTTTGGCTGCGGCAATGAAGTCGGCACCCAGGCGACGGATTTCGCCAAGGCGACTGCCCGGCAATATCGCCAGCACGGGTACGCCGTCAGGAATACCGAGGGTGCGGCGCGCGGCGGCCTGGTCCGGTTGCATGGCGAATGCATCGGCCAGCGGATGACCGACAAAGCGCGCATCGACGCCGTGGCGCGCGTAGATTTCCGGTTCCATCGGAAACAGGCAGAGCACGCGGTCTGCGCTCTGGCCGATCTTCTGCGCACGCTTTTCGCGCCATGCCCAGATCGACGGACTGACATAGTGGATGGTGCGGATACCGGCGCGCTTGAGTGAGCGTTCCAGCGGCAGGTTGAAGTCCGGTGCGTCGATGCCGATGAAGGCATCGGGTTTCAGCGCCAGCGTGCGTTGCCTGATCTCGCGGCGGATATGCAACAGTTCCGGCAAGTGTCTGAGCACCTCGACCAGGCCCATCACCGCAAGCTTCTCCGCCGGATACCAGGCTTCCAACCCGGCCGCGATCATCTGCGGTCCACCGATGCCGGCAAAGCGGGCTTCGGGCACGCGTTCACGCAAGGCCTTGATCAAGCCCGCACCCAGCAAATCACCGGAGGCTTCACCGGCTACAAGGATGAAATGCAGGGAATGGGGATCGGAGATTGGAGATCGGGGATCGCAGGTCGGAGATCGGAGATCGGAGATCGGAGATCCGCGCTCTGGTGTTGGTGTGCGAGGGTGGGTCATGGGTCTTGGGTTCGCGTGGCCTTCGTCCTTCCCGCTTCGCAATCCGACGCCAAATTCCTTCACCTCGATCCCTGCGCGCCGTTTCCCGGATCTCTGATCTCCAATTCCCCAATCCCGGCTTCTAACGCACCAACGAGCGTTGCGAGCGTTCGATGAAGTCGAGCATGAGCTTGACGTCAGGTGCCTCTGTTGCGGCCCGGGCCAGCTCCGAACGCGCTTCCGCCAGCGGCAGGCCTGAGGTATAGAGCGTGCGGTACGCGCGTTTGATGGCCATGATGCGATCGTTGGAATAACCGCGGCGACGCAGGCCTTCGGAGTTGATGCCCTTGGGTTCGGCAAAGCTGCCGGCTACGGTCACGTACGGCGGCACGTCGCGGTTGATGATGGCGCCCATCGCGGTGAAGGCATGCGAGCCCACCTGGCAGAACTGGTGAACCAGGGTAAAGCCGCCGAGGATGACCCAGTCGTCCACGGTGACGTGCCCGGCCAGCGAGGCGGCGTTGGAGAAGATGGTGTTGTTGCCGACCACGCAATCATGGGCAATGTGCACGTAGGCCATCAGCCAGTTGTCGTTGCCGATGCGGGTCAGGCCGCCGCCATCCTCGGTGCCGCGATTGAAGGTGACGAATTCGCGGATGACATTGCGATCACCGATTTCCAGGCGCGAACTCTCGCCGTGGAATTTCTTGTCTTGCGGGGCTGCGCCAATCGAGGCGAACTGCCAGATGCGGTTGTCGCGTCCGATGCGGGTATTGTTGCCGATCACCACATGGGAACCGATGCTGGTGCCATCGCCGATCTCGACATCGGCTTCGACGATGCTGAACGGGCCAATGCTTACATTGCTGCCGATACGTGCGCCGGGATCGACGAGGGCGGTTGGATGGATCATCCCTCTCTCCGTTCCGCGCACAGCAACTCGGCTTCGGCAACGATCTCGCCATCGACCTTTGCCTGTCCCCAGAACAGGCCCATGCGCCTGAGCATGCGCTTCTGCTCCACCTCCAGCACCAACTGGTCACCGGGAACCACGGTGCGACTGAAGCGGGCCTTGTCGATCTTGACCAGATAGAACAGGGCGGGCTGGTTGGGGTCCTTGGCCACGGACAATTGCACGAGGGCGCCCGATGCCTGGGCCAGCGCCTCGATCACCAGCACGCCGGGCATCACCGGGTGACCCGGGAAATGGCCCTGGAAAAAGGGCTCATTGAAGGTGACGTTCTTGATCGCCACCAGGTGCTTGCCCGGATCCCAGGACACGACGCGATCAATCAGCAGGAAGGGGTAACGGTGCGGCAGCAACTGGGCGATCTGGCGCACATCGATCGGGCCACGCTCCGGCATCGGATTGGTTTCATTCATGGGTGGATCCATTGTCCTTGTCTGCGACTTGCCGCGCCAGCTTGTCCAGATGTTTGAAACGCGCTGCGTTGCGTCGCCACAGACGGCTTTCCTGAATCGGCGTACCCGACGAATACTCGCCGGCTTCGCGGATGGAGTGGGTAACCAGGCTCATCGCGGTGATGGTTACCCGGTCGGCAATCGTCAAATGACCAATTATGCCAGCCGCGCCGCCAATCAGGCAGTAGCGGCCCACCCGGGTGCTGCCGGCAATCGCGGCGCAGCCGGCAATGGCGGTGTGGGCGCCGATCACCACGTTGTGGGCAATCTGTATCTGGTTGTCCAGGCGCACGTCCTCTTCCAGCACGGTATCCTCAAGGGCGCCCCGGTCAATCGTCGTGTTGGCGCCGATCTCGCAATCATCGCCAATGCGCACGCCACCCATTTGCGGGACCTTGATCCAGTGGTCGCGATCAAAGGCCAAGCCGAAGCCATCGGCTCCGAGCACGGCGCCGGAATGGATCAGCACGCGCTGGCCAAGCCGCACGCGACGCACCAGGGTGACGTTGGCACCCAGGCGCGACTGTGCGCCCACCACGCAATCCGCGCCGATCGTGCAATGCGGACCGAGGACTGCCCCGGTTTCAATGCGGCTGCCGGATTCAATGACGCAAAAAGGGCCAATCGACACGCCTTCGGCAATGTCCACGTCGGCACTGATCACGGTACTGGGGTGAATGCCGGTGGTGACGGCGGCATCGTCGGCAAACAGGGCGGCGACGCGGGCAAAGGAAACATAGGGCTGCTCGGCAACCAGCAGGGCCGTGCGCTCGGTGTCGATGCCGGCCGTATCCGCCGCGGCCACGATCACGGCACTTGCCCGGGTGGTGGCGAGTTGCGCGCGATAACGCGGGTTGGCGAGGAAGCCGAGATCACCGGATTCGGCACCGGCCAGGGTGGCAACGCCGCGGATGGTGGTGTCGCGGTCACCCAGCAGTTTCAGGCCGAAGCGTTCGGCCAAGTCCCCCAGAGAGTGTGCATGCGCTGGCCTGTTCATGGAATCTTTGATGATCCCTCGAAGGCGCGGCGCAGCCGTTCCAGAACCTTGTCGGTCACATCGATGCGTGGGCTGGCGTACACCACGGGACTCGGCACGATCAGGTCCATGTCATTTTCGCGGGCAAATTCGACCACGGCATTGTTGATCTCGCGCCAACTGCGATCGAGTTCCTGGTCACTGCGCGTCTTGAGTTCGTTGCGAAGGGTCTCCCGACTGCGCTTGATGGAGCGATCCAGGGCCTCGATTTCGCGGCGCATGGCGGTGGCTGCATCGGCCGCCAGCGTGGGCGATTCACGTTCGTAACGCGCGCGCAAATCGGCAAGCTTCGTGGACTCCGCATTCAAGGCGGTATCGCGCGGGGCGAACTCGCGCTCAAGTTTCTGGCGGCTGGCGACAACCTGTGGCGCATTGTCGAGCAGGCGCTTCATGTCCACATAGCCGATGCGCGGAGTCGGTGCCTGCGCAGCCAGAGGCAGGGCGAACGACAT
Source organism: Gammaproteobacteria bacterium (assembly GCA_004295005.1). Lineage (GTDB taxonomy): Bacteria > Pseudomonadota > Gammaproteobacteria > Xanthomonadales > Rhodanobacteraceae > Dokdonella. The sequence continues at coordinate 3,613 of SHNG01000174.1, read as the reverse complement.
CAAGAGCGCCAGCAGCAGCGCGCAAGTCGTTGTTGCACTTGATGCGCTCCAAGCCAAGCCCGTACTCCCGCATCACGTCCGATTCAAGTATTGCTCTCCGCCCGTCGGCAGTCGGGCTAGAACTGGGGTCCGAAGGAGAACTGGATGGACTCCGTATCGTCTCCGTCCTTCTTCCGCAATGGTTTGGAAATGCTGATGACGATGGGGCCAACCGGGGCGCGCCATTGGAAAGACAGACCGGTCGAGGCACGCAGCTCGTTCGCGTCCCAAGCGTTGTAATCCTTGAACACGTTGCCGACATCGACGAACCAGGACAGGCGCGTGGTGTTGCTGCCTTCCTTCATGAACGGTGTCGGGAATATCAGTTCGGCGGTGGCCACGGTCTTGAAGGCGCCACCCAGCGGCTGGCGGAAGCCGGCGCTGAAGTCGGTCGGCCCCAGGGTGTTGTCGCGGAAACCGCGAATGTCGGCGCTGCCACCGGCAAAGAAGTTTTCGAAGAAGGGCAAGCCGCGAGCGCCGTATTCCGTGGTGATCGGCGGATCCTGGCTGTAATCCGTGGCGGTGCGATAGACGCCGTTGTAGCTGCCGCCGTATCCAATCGATGCGCTGCCGAACAGGGTCAGCTTTTCGGTCAATGGGATGTACTGCGAGTACAGGTACTTGAACTTGAAGTACTCGACCGTGGATCCGGGCAGGGTGGTTTCGAAGGAAACGGTCTGCAACGAACCGCGGGTCGGGTTGTAGTACTTGTTGCGCGTGTCGTGCGCCCATGACAACTCGAAGCTGCCGTTGTGGAAGGTGTTGTGATTGAGCGCGAACAGGTAATCGATGAACTGCTGCGGCGTGCTTCCGCGGAAGGTACGGATGGTGGTCTGGCTGATGCCGATGCGCGTGTTGAGGACATCGTTCTCGGTAAGCGGCCAGCCGATGTAAGTGCTGAAGGTGTCGGAATTGGTCAGGTAATTGGCGATATTGGCTTGGCCGGAATCCAGTTCGCGATGCGCGATGTCGTAGCCGAGGCCGATGCCGTCATCGGTGAGGTAAGGCTCGAAGTAAGAAATGCTGTAGGTCTTGAGATAGGAGCTGCGTTGCAGGGTGAGGCCGACGCGGTCGCCGGTGCCGAAAAAGTTGTTCTGCTGCAGGGAGATGCTGGTGATGAGGCCCTGAACCTGAGAATAGCCAACACCGAAGGTGAAACTGCCGGAGGGCTGTTCCTTCACTTCCACGGTGATGTCGACCTGGTCTTCCTGACCGGGGACGCGTGGCGTATCAATGGCCACCGTTTCGAAATATCCCAGCCTTTGCAGGCGTATCTTGGAACGGTCGATTGCGGCCTGCGAATACCAGGCGCCTTCAAGCTGGCGCATTTCACGGCGCAGGACCTGGTCTTCGGTGTGCAGGTTGCCCTTGAAGGTAATGCGGCGGACGTACACGCGCTGACCGGGTACCACCTGGAAGTTGAGGCTGACCTCGCGCTTTTCGCGATCGATCTCGGGGATCGGATTGACCTCGGCAAAGGCATAGCCGATGTTGGACAACACCGCCGTTATGGCGTCGGACGACTGCTCGACCTTGCGCCGGGAGAAGATCTCGCCGGCCTTGATGGAGAGCTGCTTGCGCAGATCCTCGTCGGTGAGGATGAGGTCGCCGGTCAGTTTGATGTCGGAGACGGTATAGACCTCGCCTTCCTCGATATTCGCAACCACGAACATCTTGCGCTTGTCCGGGCTCATCGAGACCTGGGTTGAATCCACCGCGAAGTCGACATAGCCACGATCCAGGTAAAACGACGTCAGGCGTTCGAGATCGCCAGACATCTTTTCACGCGAATACTGGTCGTCCTTGGAGTACCACGAAGTCCAGTTGGTGGTGTCGGACTGGAAGTCCTCGCGGATCTTCTTGGCCTTGAACGAGTTGTTGCCGACGATGTTGAGGTGCTTGATCTTGGCCGCCTTGCCTTCGGTGATGTTGATGCTCACCTGCACGCGGTTGCGGTCGAGATTGACCACGGAGGTCTTCACCGAGACGTTGTACTTGCCGCGGTTGTAGTACTGGCGGGTCAGTTCCTGCTGCACGGAATCCAGGGCCAGCCGCTTGAAGGTCTCGCCCTCGACCAGGCCGATGCCCTTGAGGCCGGCGCGCAGGTCGTCTTCCTTCAGTTCCTTGTTGCCGCGGATGGCCACCTTGGAGATCGAAGGGCGCTCGCTCAGCTTGACCACCAGGATGTCGCCCTGGCGGTCGAGGCTCACATCATTGAAGAAGCCGGTCTGGTACAGCGCACGGATGGCCTGCTCGGCGGTGTCGCTGGTCAGGACATCGCCTTTTTCGATGGGCAGGTAGGTGAAAACCGTTCCCGAGGCGATGCGCGACAAGCCGTCGATGCGGATGTCCGAAACCGTGAAGCTGTCAAACGCCAACGCATTCTGGGCGCTGAGCGAGGCAAGCAGGAGCAGGGCGGCGATACGCTTCATCGTCACTTCCGTTGGTGCATGGCCGGCTTGCGGTCAGGGCAAACCGCATCCGTTGTTGTTGGGCAGCGCCGGCTCAGGGCAGGAGCCGATGGATGTCGTTGAAGATTGCCAGCCCCATCAGGGCCACCAGCATCAACAGGCCCACGTACTGGCCCGCAATCTGGCTGCGCTCACTCACCGGACCGCCTTTGATCAGTTCGATAAGGTAATACAGCAGGTGGCCGCCGTCCAAGATCGGGATTGGCAAGAGGTTGATGATGGCCAGCGAAAGCGAGATCAGGGCCAGGAATCCGAGGAACCAGGCCAGCCCCATCTGGGCCGAGCCATTGGCAAAGCGGGCTATGGAGATCGGGCCGGACAGGTTGTCCAGGCTGGCCCGACCCACCACCAGCATCTTCAGCATGGAAAGCGAGCTCTTGGTGGCGTCCCAGGTTTCGGCAAATGCCTGCGGAATGGCAGCCAGGGGGCCATATTGCAGCTTGGCGTCGTACGACGTGGTACTGCCGACTCCAATAATGAAACGGGTCTTGCCATCCCCTGCATCGACGGAGGCTGCCGTTAGGAGAATCTCAATGCGTTCATTGCCGCGCTGGATGAGCAGGTCGAGTCGCGGATCGCGGGCGGCCTCCTCCGGGATGATGGTTTCGATGTCGGAAAATCCGTTCACGTCGCGGTCGTTGATGCGCAGGATGCGATCGCCGACCTGGATTCCGGCGTTCGCAGCCGGATCGCCATCGGAAACCCGGCCCACGACTGCAGGGCGCTCTCGTGGCGCGAGGCTGAGACCGATGCGGTCGAAAAGCTGGTCTTCACCCACATCGGCCGGCATCTGGCTGAATGCCAGGGTGCGCGTGGCGCTGCCGTTGCCTGCGGTGACCACCTCAACCCGGGCATCCATGCGTCCGATCGCGCTTTCGCCCAGTTTCTGCAGGGCCTTGCTCCAGGAATCCACCGCATCGCCATTGACGGTGGTGATACGGTCACCGGCCAGCATGCCGGCCTCAGCGGCAATTCCGCTGGGCGTGGCGACAATCGGCAGGAAGTCGGGCTTGCCGACCACGAACATCAGCCAGAATGCCAGCACGGTGAAAACGAGGTTGAACGCAGGGCCTGCGGCGGCGATGGCCATGCGCTGCAGTACC